>JANMUW010000349.1:0-4337 GCA_031392105.1 Acidobacteriota bacterium
GTTCCCTGCAGCCTGATCTCAGGATGCGAAACAGTCTTGACCAGTCAGTATGCCGAGATCTCGGGCATCCCACTCGCGGCATTTGGAGCCGTCGCTTATTTCGTAGCGTTCGCGCTGGCTCTGCTCACGGCATTCGGCAACCGAATGACCTGGATGCTATTTGGCATACAGGTCGTGTTGATGTCCCTTTTTACCGCCTGGCTTCTCTATCTTCAGGGATTCGTCATTGGCGCGTTTTGCCAGTTCTGCCTGATCTCAGCCTTCACCACATTCACAATGCTCGGCGTATTCATCGCATCACGATTCACACGCTGATCTGAAACCAAACAATTCGTCGAGACGAACTCTACTTCGGAGGTTAGGTAGCTTTGAAACCGAACGAGTGTAATTTGGCGTTTGTCGTTGAAGTGCGATAGCTTTAGAGAGGAATTCAACGCTTATCTGTGGCTCAAGCTATCCTAAATAGAATTGCGAACGGAGATACAAATGCCGTTCAAGACTGCCTGAAAGCATATGGTGGACTTGTGTGGTCGCTTGCCCGGCGGATGCTCAGAAATTCCGAGGACGCTGAAGATGTTGTGCAGGAGATCTTTGTCGATATCTGGAAGAATGCCGACCGGTTCGACCCGTCGCAATCGTCGGAGACGACCTTCGTTGCGATGATCGCGAGACGCCGTATCATCGACCGCATACGTTATTCCGCAAGGCGTATTTCACCCGACTCTCTCGAAGATGTTTTGGCCGAACCGGCGACTCGAGCTGACCAAACCTTGCAGACCTCGATCGAGGCGAACCAGGCCGCAAAAGCTCTCGACCTGCTCCGTCCAGAGCAGCGACAGGTGCTGCAGCTTTCGATAGTCCAGGGCCTTTCTCATCAGGAAATTTCGGACGCGACGGGGATGCCTCTGGGCACAGTCAAGACGCATGCACGCCGCGGGATCTTACAAGCTAGGGAAATTTTAGGATTGGGTACAAGAGAAACTACAAAGGAGGTGTCTGTATGAACGAAAATATTGAAGAAGTCATGCTAGACCTCCTGTGTAAGAAAGCGGTCTACGGCCTGGAAGAGCACGAAGAAAAACAGCTTGGCGAGCTTGAAAAGCAGTTGGGCCGGGAGGGCGAAACTCAGTCGTTCGAGCTAACCGCGGCGACTCTCGCGATGGCGGACCTGGATACGAACCAGCCGATGCCCGCGAATCTGCAGTCGCGAATATTGGCGGAGGCCGAAAGGTATTTCGACGACAGGGCTGAGTCGATCGATCGAGCTCAGGCGCCTGCGTTCGCGCCGGAAGCATCGGGCCGCGGTTCGATATTCAACTGGCTCGGGTGGGCTTTTGCGGCGGCCGCTTGTCTCGCGCTTGCGCTGAACATTTTTTACACGCGTCAACAAGATCCGATAGTTAAGGGTGGCCCGCCGACGCCGACACCGGAAGAGAGGCTGACTCCGGCGCAGATGCGCCAACGGCTTATCGATACGGCCGCCGACCTTGCACGCGGCAACTGGGGCGCGGGTAATGTAAAAGCCCTTACGCCTTCCGGAGATATTGTCTGGAGCGACGCTAAGCAAGCAGGCTATATGCGACTGAGCGGCTTACCGAAAAACGATCCGAACCAAAAAACGTATCAACTCTGGATATTCGACGAGACACAGAGCGACAAGACGCCCATCGATGGCGGAACGTTCGACGTGAATGCCGATGGCGAGGTGATCATTCCGATCAATGCCAAGCTTCGGCCCAGGAACACGAAGATGTACGCCATTACGATTGAAAAGGCAGGTGGCGTGGTCGTCTCCGACCGAAAAGAGATAGTTGCATTGGCCAAACGCGAAACCTGACTTCCGGTCGCTACGCGAGCTCCGGCCGGTTTCCCGGTTACCCCCAGCTTACGATACCGCGTCAAAACTAGGGAGCAGGAGGGTTAATTCCCTCCTCCGTAACCTGTGGTGCTCGCTCTTTAAATTGCCACGACCTTCAGGTCGTGGAAAGATGATTTGTCGGGATCGGGCTTCAAGCCCAACTGTAAGAAAACACTTCCTTTTGGATTTAGCCTTTCGGCTGAAGCCTGTCGGATCTTTGCCTCTTTTTATTTTGGCTAAAGCCGCGCTGCAGATACTCAATATCCACGACCTGAAGGTCGTGGCAATTTAAACAGCCAGCGCCGTAGTTTTGACACAGCCTCTTACGCTGGGGGCTTTATGCTGTCGCCGTCTACGACGGCTTAGACCGCGCATCAAAAACAATTCGGGATGCCGCAACGACATTCGCTATACTCGTTAAAGGCGAACAAGGGAAAATGGCAAAACCGAAACCTATATTTGATAAAGCAAAGGCGCGCGGGACGATCGAAAAGGGCCGCCGCGCGAAGTGGTGGCAACGAAAAGGTTCAAAGTCGAGAGGCTTTTCATACACTGACTCCTCCGGAAAAAAGATCTCTGACGAGACGACGATCGAACGGATCAAGTCGCTTGTCATTACACCGGCCTGGGCACACGTCAGGATCTCGCCTTCGGCAAGCAGCCGCATCCAGGCAGTCGGGATGGATACAACCGGGCGAATCCAATATCTCTACCATTCTAAGTTTTCAGAAAAACAACAGCGGAAGAAGTTCGCGAAGATCGAAAAATTCGGCGAACGTCTGCCGCGGTTTCGCACCGTGACCAATGAGCACATCTCGCTCGACGGTTTCCCGCGCGAGAAGGTTCTCGCCGTAATGATGCGGCTCATCAACTCGCTATACATCCGGGTCGGGACGGAGAAGAGCGCGCATCACTATCGGACGTACGGCATAACCACCCTGCAAAATAAACATCTCGAAATAAAGCGTGGCGGCCAACTCGTTTTCGACTTCATCGGAAAGAGCCATATCAAGCATCGCAAGGTTCTGGTCGACGAAGAACTCGCAGCCGTGATGAAGGATCTCAAGCAGCTCGGCGGCGCTAGAAAGCTGTTTCATTATCTGGATGCCGATGGAAAGGCTCGATCGATAAAACCGGCGGACATCAACTCATACATCAAAGAAGCGACGGCGCCGGAGTTCTCGTCCAAAGATTTTCGCACGTGGGGTGGAACCCTGCTCGCGGCTTCCGCGTTGGCGGAGATCGGCAAGACTGAGGAAGAGCGCGAGATCAAAAGCAACATCGTGAAAGCCGTGAAGGACGTCGCCGAACAACTCGGCAACACGCCTACCGTTTGCCGCGCGTCTTATGTTCATCCGACGGTTTTGAAGGCGTATGAATCCGGCGTGACGCTCGACGAGTTTCGGCCAAAAAAAACCCGACGCATCAGACGCGTGGAAAGTGATTATGAGCCGGAAGAAATAGCACTGCTCAAGCTCTTGAACAACGGTGGAAAAAAATAGGAGCAGCCGATTCAGCTGCTCCTATTCCTCGAACTATCACATGGCTATTTTCTGATCAAAACGACCGGCGACTGCTCCGCATTCAACATACCAGTGAAAAAGTCTCTGACATCCTTATACCGCTCGACACCGACCATCGATCGGCTCAACGTCAACGAGCGTGTGAAAATAAGTTTCCCGTCTTTGACCTCATAAGTCGTCGCATACTTTCCAAACGTGGTTTGTAACGAAACAGGATTCGGGACCTCATCAACGATGAAACCGGCCGGGAGGTTGAAGGTCGCTTTCTCGCGGAACGAATTGGACTCGAGCATCACAGGATGCTTCCGATCTTTTTCCGGGAGATAGATGGAATTCGTACGGCTCATAACCGCCTCCACTACCGGCGCTATTGCGGCAAGCTCGGCAGGCGAAATTGGGCGCCAGTCCTTATCCTGGGCCAGGGCGGTGGAAGCGCTGAGTGCGCATAGACAGAAAAACGAAAGCGTTAAAGACAGCTTTCCCGGCGTGAGAAGTATCATACTTACCTCTAGATTTTTATTTTTAACCAGTATCCGCGGGTCAACGGCAAATGGGAACGGTCGCAGTCAAGGTGGCAGGCGGCCGCACATTTTCCACACAAGAAGTGGATTTTATCGCAGCGGTACCCTCGAAGCAATGTAATCATAGCGAAACCCGAAGTTGGCTCCCACGCGATCAGGGCAATGTAGCTGAATATGGTATAATCCCGCCTTTACAAAAAGCGTTATCTATCTTTTATTGCAGGAGATATTGGATGTCCGTAGATTTCTCGAGAATACAAGAGCTATTGGGCGGCGATGCCGACACGCTGCTGAACCACGTTTCAAAAACTATCCCTAAGGGCAATCTTCATCTGCCCGGTGGCGATTTCATAGACCGCGTTTGGATGAACTCGGACCGTACGCCTGCCGTCCTTCGCAGTTTGCAGACGCTCGCCGATCACGGGCGTTTGACGG
>JANMUW010000364.1:0-2557 GCA_031392105.1 Acidobacteriota bacterium
CGAATGCGGATCATGGAGCTAGTGTCCCACAGATCGGGGCGGTGATTCCAGTCGCGGCAGAGCCGGTTGGAATGGAGAACCGATCGAGCCAGAAGGCCTATGGATGTTGGCTCTCAGAGATGCCAAGTCTAGGAGCCGCACTGGTAGAGCCTTCTGGCGTGCCGTATTGAGAATCTCCCCAGCGGGTGTCCGCGCCACCGAATCAAGTTACCGGGCGCGCTCCCACAGTACGCGCACCAAACGCATGTCACCGCCTACCAGCGAAGGCGCTAGAAGCCAGTCGGACTTAAAAAATAGAAGCGAAAAATGTGCTGAGCGAGGACAGATTTTGACGATTTCGCCGGGCAATAGTGGTTCTATTGCCCAAGAAAGCGGCGAAATATGGACCGCTCAGCGGCTTTTGCAGCCGATTTCCTTTAAGTCCGACAGGCTCCTAGGGCACGCAGTTCCAGTTTGTCACCGTCGAGAATCACCTTGCGTTTGAAATCATTACCGATCCAGTTTGGCGCCAGAGCGATTTTCAAGTGATGAACGACAACCTCGTTCGCCTCGTCTACATCAAACGTCCCCGCATAGGAAAGATAGCCGGCGGCCGCCGTAGCATGTTCCTCCGAGGCGCCTGCCATCATGTCGGTCGACGCAAACTTAGGACGAATCGGTCGCATCAAGGAGGCCGACATGTGACCGTCCGTGGTGTACATGATGAATCCGACTGCGTCGGGTCCGAGCGGATAAATAACATTGCCATTCGGGCCTTCCGCGAAGTAAGCCGTTAACCGCCACGCGCCGAGAAGTTTCGGTTTCAGCACGTCCTGGGCGAAAGCGAATCCGCCGCTAAGTGCGAGTAGCAAGGCAATAAGACTTGATCGTAAGTGCCGCATGCGGTTCCTCCGCGAAGAATTCGGCGTTAGCCTGCATGGAGAGTGGGGTGCTGTCAACTCATATGGTAAGAGGTAATGCCTCAACCCTTGTCCGTCTGCGCTATCTTATTTTCGAGGACAGGAGTAACGTTATCGTTCGCATTCACCTTGATCAAGCGCAGTGATACGGATACGAAATTCGAATCGTTGTCGGTGGCGTGCGGGTCCGGTCATTCAACTTTAATCTTCTTGAAAAATTATTTGTTTGGGAGAACACAGTGAGCCTCAAGAAAAATTCTTTGTCTAAATACTTTTTCCTGGCAGTTTTAGCAGCAGCATGTTCCGCCTTCGGCGCCGATCTAGAAAAAGCCAAACCGGAGGACGTCGGTCTTTCCACGCAACGTCTGAATCGCATTGAAGAAGTGCTCGGCGCCAAGGTAAAAGCCGGCGAGATCCCGGGTTATGTCGCACTGGTCGCGCGACGGGGCAAGGTGGTCTACTTCGAAGCCAACGGCGTGCAGGATCCCAATACCAAGAAACCGATGTCGCGCGATTCGATCTTCAGGATTTACTCGATGACCAAGCCGATCACGAGCGTGGCTTTGATGATGCTGGTCGAAGAGGGAAAGATCAAGCTGTCCGATCCGATCTCGCTGTACCTGCCCGAGCTGGCCAATCTCAAGGTCGCAGCCAATGCTGACACCGCGAAGGAACCTGCCGAGGTACAGACCCGAGCGGCGAAAAATCCGATTCGTGTACTGGATCTGCTGATGCACACGTCCGGATTTACCTACGGTTTCTTCAAGCCTTTCCCCGGCGGCGGACCGGTCGAGCAAATGTACCTCGACGGCGGCGTCAACGATCTGAACATCAGCAACACCGAGCTAGTCACACGCATCAGCAAACTGCCGCTGAAATTCGAGCCCGGCACGACCTGGTGGTACAGCCGCTCGACCGATGTGCTCGGCCGCTTGATCGAAGTGGTCTCCGGCATGACCCTCGGTGAATACTTTGAAAAACGAATTGCAAAGCCGCTGTCCATGGTGGACACCGCCTTTGCGGTCGCCCCCGGCAAAGTGGCTCGCTTCGTCGAGCCGTTTGATGACGACAAGAAGGGCCTGATCCTGCCGTACACCGATCCTACCAAACCGGTGAAGTTCGAGGCCGGCGGCCAGGGGCTGACCGCCACCGTCATGGACTATGCGCGCTTCGCGCAGATGCTGCTCAACGGCGGCAGCCTCGGCGACACCACTATTTTAGGACGCAAGACCGTCGAGTTGATGACGACGAATCACGTGGGATCGGGAATCGACCACGGTCCGTTCTATCTTCCTGGTCAAAGCCACGGGTTTGGTCTGCTGGGCGCGGTTCGCATCGATGGCCCTCGCGCCCCTGCTGCGTTGAATCCCATGGACGGTTCCGTCGGTGAGTACTACTGGGCCGGCTATGCCGGCACCTACTTCTGGGTGGACCCAAAAGAGGAATTGGTCGGCGTATACATGATGCAGTCGGTGAAGCATTTGTTGTGGTACGCCACCACGTTCAAGACTCTCGTCGTCCAGGCGGTAGTGAAATAAACGGACTTGTGCTCCGCGCGCGTCGCAATCCATCGCGTCGCGCCACGTTAGAAAAAGTTGCTATCAGCAAATGTAAGTCGCGCAGCAGGGCGCCCTGCGCATGTTGCGCGCGTACTTCGG
>JANMUW010000393.1:0-6783 GCA_031392105.1 Acidobacteriota bacterium
TCGTATTTTAAATATAAACCAGACGTTCTGCAAGCAAGTGCGAGGAGAAAGCCGGGTTTGGTTCTGGAATGACAACACCTTTGATGCAAGAGAAATCGGAAAGGGTTGTAGTTTTACACAGTAAATCGATCTCAGTGGTGAAGAACATGTTAAGTTCACAAGAGAATTGAGTGACAAATAATTCTTACAAGATCATGATCGTGGCCGGAGAAACCTCCGGCGACCTTCATGCCGCAAAACTCGTGAAGGCGATGCAAGAGCTGCCAAATGCTACATTCACGTTTTTTGGCTGTGCCGGGCCAAGGATGCGCGACGCCGGCGTCGAACCCATCGTAATCGCGGATGAACTCGCAATCGTAGGCCTTCCGGAGATCGGCCGTGCGCTGCCAATGTTCCTCAATATTTTCAATAAGCTCAACCGGGCTGCCGCAGAGCGTGAGCCAGACGTAATCGTTCTGGTGGACTTTCCCGATTTTAATCTGAAACTCGCAAAATCACTCAGCAAACGCGGCTTCAAGATCGTCTACTACATATCACCCCAGCTCTGGGCGTGGAGGCGATATAGGATCCGAACTGTTAAGAAGTACGTCGATCTGCTGATCTCCATCCTTCCGTTCGAAAAGGATTGGTACGCGAAGCGTGGAGTTGACCACATAGAGTATGTCGGAAGCCCGCTTGCACGCGAGGTACATTCAACGATGAGCCGGGAAGAATTTTTTGAAAGACATCATCTGAATCAGGAACAGCGGCTTGTAACCTTATTGCCGGGCAGCCGTCACAAAGAAATTGTGCGCATCCTGCCGGTGATGCTGGAGGCCGCAGCCGAAATGTCGAAATCGGATCGTACTCTCCAGTTTGTGATCGCGATCGCGTCTGAGGAAAACCGATCTGACGTAGACACGGCGCTTGAAAATGCTCGAGCGGGTGGCGTTGAACTTCCCGAAAGTCTCATCACGGTATCGAACGAAACATTCAACGGAGTGAACGCGTCTGATGTCGCAGCCGTCACGAGCGGCACGGCGACGCTCGAAACCGGGATCATCGGAACGCCGATGGCAATCGTTTATAAGACATCGGTGCTGAATTACAAACTGCTTCGGCCGCTTATCGACGTCGAACACTTCGGATTGATCAATCTGATCGCCGGTGAGCGCGTAGCTGCGGAGTTGATCCAGGATGAATTCACGGGTCAGACACTCGCCCGGGAGCTTTTCCGTCTGCTCGAGCCGAACGAAAACGCTAGCGTTCGACAACGGCTTCACGCGGCAACGGAAAAACTTGGCCACGGCGGGGCATCGAAACGGGCCGCCGATCTGATCCTCGGGCTACTACGTCGCTAGGGCTGTATCGAATAATTACAACTCCGAATTTTCACCCACTGCCGCCTTCGCCTTGTATTCATTACAAAATCAGCCAAAGTGACCGAACCTAACCCTATCTTGTCGTCTCAAACTGCTGGCACACACGTTGCAATTGGCGGTGATCGGAACGAGGAACTGGACGAGCAGGGGGAAGGTCAATGTCACATACGCGAGAACTCGCATTACAAACAACGTCGGCGATCAAGTCGCCGATCCGACCTCCAGGGCGCGTCGCAGCTAAGTCTGAATCTCGCGTTCGTTCTTTCAAAAAGTTCGCATTGATCACCGTGGTTTCGGGCCTGCTCCTGTCGGTCGCGGGAGCGGTTGGATTCGCATACTTCTACAACTATTACTCGTCGATCGTCGAAGCAAGGGTACAGTCCGGCTTTTGGCATTCGCGAGGCGGTGTTTATGCCGCTCCTTATAAGTTGAGGGTGGGCGGAACCGCTTCTCCTGAATCGGTCGTCGAATTGCTCCGACGGGCGGGCTATGTAGAAGGGACCAGTCGTGACGAAATTTGGAACGGCAGCTTTACACTCTTGGGGAACACGTTGACTGTTACGCCTTCTGCGCCGCTGGACTCCGAAAAGGGTACGGCAACTATAAAGTTCACGGGCGACAAGATCGCTGGGATCAATGTCGACGATGAAATCAAAAAAGAATATTCGATCGAACCGGAGATGCTTATCGGCCGCACCGAAAGTCGCAGGACCGGGAACGAAGTACTTAATTTCGACGAAATACCCGAGAACCTCAAGAACTCAATAATCGTCGCAGAAGACCAAAGATTTTTCTCGCATATCGGGATTGACCCGCGTGGCATTCTCAGAGCACTCATCCGGAACGTTCGCGGCAATGAAGTTCGCCAAGGCGGATCGACGATCACGCAGCAGCTCGTAAAAAATACATTTCTCTCTCCCGAACGATCATTCCGACGAAAATTTGCGGAGGCTTTTCTCGCTCTTGCTCTCGAAAATCATATGTCGAAGGAAGAGATATTCGCGCTCTATTGCAACGAGATCTATCTTGGCCAATACGGTTCTACCGGTGTGCATGGTGTCGAGCAGGCATCCGAGGTTTACTTCGGTAAGAAGCTTGGGGAATTGTCGCTAACGGAATCCGCCGCGATCGCCGCGATGATAAAGAACCCGAATCGATTTTCTCCCGATAAGGATGATGGAATGGCGAAAACTCGGCGAGATTCCATCATCGCGAGAATGGCTGAGTTGGGCACGACCTCCGCCAATGAAGCCGAAGTAGCTTTCAATCTTCCGCTTGTTCTTGCGAAGCCAAGTACGAAGTTTCATTCGATCGCACCACATTTTCTGGATGCGGCGACCCGCGATCTCGACGCCAAGTTTAGTGGAGATTATCTCAACACCAACTTCAATACCCGGGTGTACACGACCATCGACACGCACTTGCAAGAGCTCGCGGAAAGATCGGTAGCAAAGCAGCTTGCCGCCCTCGACAGGATCTACAGCAAGAAAGGAATCAAACTCCAGGCATCGCTTGTGGCGATCGATCCGCACAACGGACATGTTCTCGCGATGGTCGGCGGGCGCGATTATCATGAATCACAGTTCAACCGTGCGACCGATGCGATGCGGCAGCCCGGATCGACTTTCAAGCCGTTCGTCTACGCGACCGCGCTCGAACGCGGCTACACGCCGATCACAGTATTTGATGATCGACCGAGCGAATTCATGTATGCCGGGACCAAGCCTTACAAACCTGAAAATTACGGCGACTCGTACGCGATGAAGAACATCACGCTGAAAACGGCGTTAGCGAAATCATCGAACGTCGTTGCGGTGAAAACCGCTTACGAGGCAGGTCTCAATAATGTCGCGAACAAAGCCGCGGAGTTTGGATTTACGAACGTCAAGGCATATCCATCGATGGCGTTGGGAACGATGGAAGTGACTCCGCTCCAGCTCGCTGCAGCCTATGCGTCCTTTGCTAACGGTGGAAAGCAGGTCGAACCTGTTTTTATTGACAGAATAGTTTCGGGAGAAGAGAAGCTGCTGTACACTGCGCCGGAAACCGATCGCACGATCGTCAGCGAACAAACGGCGTATATGATCACCGACATGCTTCAGGCGACAGTCGAGCGAGGAACGGCGCGAAAAGCACAGGGTGTGCTCGGCCGCAATGTCTTCGCCGGAAAGACGGGCAGCTCCAACGACGGTTGGTTTGTCGGATACACGCCGAATCTGGTTACGGTTGTTTGGGTTGGTACGGATGGCAATGAAGATCTGCATACGACCGGAGGCGAGATCGCTTTGCCTTTGTGGGTAGATTTTATGCGTGCTTCGATTCAGTCACGGCCCGAGTTAGGCGGCGCCGCATTCTCAATGCCGCGGGGCCTTACCTCGGTGGTTGTCGATCCTGAAACGGGTATGCTCGCCGACCATTATTGTCCGACGAGCGAACGAGTGGTGATGAAGTCAGCTTCGGTTTCAAACATCAAATGCCTGCTTCACCAACCGCGAATCGACACGATGCTCGCTGCGGATACGTCGGAGTATGATCAGCCGCCAACGACAATCACTATCCCCGCGACGGATGTGAACTACGAAGAGCGCCCCGTTACTCGATCCTACATTGATGAAGTAGAAGAACCGGCATCACGAGTGCCTGATAAGAAAAAAGCGGAACGTCCGGATTCGATGGAGAAGCCGAACGCCCGCGTTCAAGAAAGTTATTACATCGAATACTCAAGGACCGAAAGGCAGCGCCAGGGCGGACCGATCAATCCTTGAGACATTTCTAGAGTTTTAAGGTTCCATTCTCGACGATCGTCTTACCGTCGATCTTGACCGTGCATCCAGCAAGATGTCCGCCGGCAGCTCCGGTCGCATTATTCGTTCCGCCTGCCCAGATATTGTTGCCCGTGCCGACAGATACCATTCCAGCAGAAACCCAATTGCCCAGTTTGCTGCTCGAAGCCAGTGTATAGTTCGGATTGATGCCGACATCGATATAGCTCAGCAGGTCCTTACCTTCGCCCATCGCATCGAACGAAGCTTTCATGGCCGCGAATCCATCGCCTTCGCCGGTCATAGAAGTGAGTTTTCCGTTCTCGAAGTTGAGCACGACGTTGTGCATTTCCTTACCCTGGAAATAATCCTTTTCGATGACAAACTTGCCGGTACCCGAGCCGGCCGCGGTGATGACCGCTGCCTCGCCTGCGGGCAGGAAGACTTGAGTATTTCCTTTGGCAACGTCGTCAGCAGAAATTATTCCATCGCTAATATAAGCGGGTTTGCTCTCGAGATTGGCTTTCAAGCTCGTACCATTCGGGTGGGTGATCTCGATCTCTTTTCCAACCATCGCCGCCCGAGCTTTCTCGCCCGTCGCCTGAAGGCTTGTGTAATCGATATTGACGCCGTCCCAGAACAGTTTGGCGAATCCATCGAGCGGCATATCAAATCGCTTCGCGCGCCACTCAGTCGGATAGAGATCGTTTCCGACATTTACGCTGCGGACCTTGTTCTTTTGAAATTCTTCTGCCACTGGGCTGCCTGCCTTCGCCCGTGCCGCCATCCTCGCGGGCGGAATATCAGCAAGTAGATTTTCGGTCTCGCTGCTGTCTATGCTGATCGAGACGTTGGCGGTTCTTGCCAAAGCCATTCCGAGTTTCGGTTCCTGTGTATCGTACTTCTCAGGAACGTCCGTGATGGAACGCTTCAACATTTTTTCACTGTTGATGCTGAGTAACGGTTCACCACCAACCTTTTGCACTTCGGTGACGATGTTCTCGAGAAGGTCCATGTCGCGAATGCCGCCGCTGATCATGACGATCTCGCCTTCTTTGACGGCCGCGCTTTGATTGACGATCTTTGCCGCAAGGGCCTTCATGTCGGTCGGTGCGGATGTCTTAGCCGCGTCCGGCTTGGCAGCGTTGGTTGTCGACGCCGCATTCGATCCCGAGGAATTATTGGATTGTGGCCCGGGCGCCTGACAGCCGGCAAGTAGGAAGCAGGTCACGAAAAAAACGAGTAGCTTAGTTCTCATTCTACGATCTCCTTTTTCTAACGATTTAGATACCAGGGAAATTCAGCGCATGGGATCGCGCATTCACTCTTTCTACAGGGATGCCGCGAGTATAGACCCAAAAGGCCGGGAGACGAAATGGAGGTGTGGAGTAGGACTAGTCGCTCGGATCGTTAGAATTCTGACTGAGTTTTCGCTTTATTTCTTTCACGTCCGCTTTAAGCCTTTCGAGGCCCTTGACATGTGCATTCTGGCGTTTGAATTCGTCGAGAGGCTGGATCGGCGTGCCCCACCAAACACCCGGGCGTACGATCTTTCCCGGAAGTACACCCGCCTGCGATCCGATGATCGCACCGCTCTTCACTCGCACGTGATCGCCGAATCCGACCTGTCCACCGATCACACAATCATCCTCGATCACCGTGCTGCCCGAGATTCCGGTCTGGGCGGCGATGACACATCGTTTTCCGATCTGGACGTTGTGGCCGACCTGAACTAGGTTGTCGATCTTCGTTCCTTCGCCGATCCGCGTTTCGCCGAGGGCTCCGCGATCGACGCATGTATTAGCGCCGATCTCGACATTGTCTTCGATGACGACGGTTCCGATCTGGGGGAACTTAATAAACTCCCCTGGTGCCCGAGGAGGGGTGGCCGGAGAATCGTCTTTGACATACCCGAAACCGTCAGCACCGATCACCACACCCGAATGCAGAACGACGTCGTTCCCGATCGTGCATCCATCCTCGACAAAGACATTTGGATGAAGCACGCAGTTCCGGCCGACAGTCACTTGGTCGCCGACCTTGGCACCGGCGCGGAGTTCAGTGCCGTCTCCGATAGACGAGCCGTCACCAACGCAAACGAAAGCTCCAACGAAAACGTCGGTACCGATCCTTGCCGTTCCGGATATCACTGCGCTCGAATGCAATTCGGCTCGACGAATTTTTCGAGGATGCAGGCGTTCGGCGACTCGCGCAAATGCGAGCTTAGGATTCTTGACGAAGATCAGGGCGGTTTGCTGTGAAGAAGGTAAGTCAGGATCTTTTGAAACGATCAGGCATGACGCTTCGGTGATAATCCCATCGCTTGTGTTCTCAACGAAGGCGATCTGCTGCGAACCGGCGGTGCGAAGATCCGCAACCGAACCGATTTCGATCTCGCCGTCACCGCGCAAATCGCCACCGACCAATTCAGCTATCTCGCTAACCTTCATTCGTAACAATTTATATGGTTTTAATGAGAAACGCGACCGTAATGAGCGGTAGTCTTCGTGTCTTAAGTTGAGGACGTGCGTTCGGCTGTGTCGATGGCAGATTGAAGGAAGATCTCAATGCCTTCGATCTTAAATCCAAGCTCGTTTGCAAGACGGCGAAGGACGGGAGCCGATTCACTATCGAGAAAATCCAGATCGGCGAGGTCGATC
>JANMUW010000407.1:0-4425 GCA_031392105.1 Acidobacteriota bacterium
CCGATCGTCGAGATCGAAGAGATCGTGGTGGACACGCCCACGTTTAGTTTTGAAGAGTATCTCGAAGCTCGGACGTTCCACCTGCTGCTGACGATCTTTTATTACGAGGGCAACTACGAGGAGTTTTTCGAACTCACTGAGCAGTTCGGAGTGTCACCTTTTGATCTCGTAGCACGTATGGCGAATTCGCTCGAACACGCGCCTCTCGAGTTCCAGCGGGTCATCGATAACTTCGTCCAGGAAGGTGTGGATGAGCTATTCGACACGAAAGAAGAATGCATCGAGTGGGCCGTGCAGAATTTCGCCGGACTTGTCGACGGGACCACTGGAGGCAATCTGCTCAGTAAGTACTCGATGATCGGAAGATTCTATGTTTTCAATGAAGGAATAGAGTTCTTGAAGGCTTCTTGCATCGAGGCGATCGGAGACGGACTCTCCGATCCGCAGATGGAAATGCTGGATGCGGTGGTTGGCTATCTTCGGGCGATCATGCTTCACGTTCCATTCGAAGAAGATCTCAAGCGTTCACTACGTTGGATCACGAGATATGACGTCGAACGATGGCGTTCCGAATCCTATTCTATGCCGCTCAGCTCATACAGTTTTAGTGAGGTGCAAGAGTATTCGACGTCCATCTCCGAAGATACGCAGGCAAAGATCATTTCTCGTATTCGTACGTTTGGCGAACACCCTGCTGGTCTGGGCAAGTTCACCCGGACGATGTTCGCAACTGATCTGCGACGGCAGGTCGCTGGCCGCTCAGCCGAAAACCGAGAAGTGCAGGTAATCGCATGACAAACAGAAACACCAAGACCGTACCGGATCTTTCTTTCATTGTTCCCTGTTACAACGAAGAAGAGATCGTAACTTACACCCTCAAGCGGCTCCAGTCGGCCTTTGCCGACAATGGTTACAATCTGGAACTCGTTGTCGTTGATAACGGCTCGCACGACCGCACCGGAGATGTCGTTAGAGGGTTCGCGAAAACCCATTCCTCGGTCGTAGTTCACCGCGTGGAAGTTAACGAGGGTTACGGCTGGGGCGTGCTGAGTGGAATACCACTGTGTACGGCTCCGTGGATAGGCATAATTCCGGCCGATGGACAGGTCGATGCCGAAGACGTCGTCCGACTGTACGAAGCCGTGATGACAACCGACGGGAATGTGGTCGGAAAAGTTCGCCGGCGGTTTCGAATGGACGGACTCTATCGAAAGTTTGTCTCGACGTCCTATAACCTTTTTATCCGAATGTTATGGCCGCGACTCGGCTCGATCGACATCAACGGAAGTCCGAAACTTTTGCCGGCAAAAACTTTGCGCGAGATGGAATTGAAATCGAAGGGCTGGCTGCTTGATCCCGAGTTAATGATAAAAGCGCATTACATGGGATTGCGGGTTATGGAATTCAACGTCTTCTCGCGAATGCGTGGAAATGGCGTTTCGCATGTGAGTACGACGACTTGCTGGGAATTTCTGAGTAACTTGCTTTACTTCCGGTTCTCGCGCGAGTGGCGACGAAACTTCCGGAAAGTGGCCGACAATCATCTGGTCTTTGGAAAGGCGACAACTAGCGAGATCGGAACGGGCGGAATTTTAAACTAATGAGAGACGCAAGTCCCATCGCGGAAACGACCGAAAACGAAAAGTCGAAATCGTTCCATAGGCGCAGCACCTGTCGCGCCTGTGGATCAAATCGCCTGCGTTCGATCATCGATCTTGGCCCGACACCGCTAGCGAATTCGTTTTTGCGCTCACGAGCAGAGTTTGCCGACGAAGAATCGTTTCCGCTCGGCGTTTACTTGTGCGAAGGATGTGCTTTGCTGCAACTACTCGACGTTGTCGACCCCGAAGTCCTATTCCGCGATTACATCTACGTGACCGGGACGGCGGACTCGATCATGACGCACAATCGGGAATACGCGGACTCGGTGACGAAACTCCTCGGCCTTGGTCCGAAAGATCTGGTAGTTGAGGTGGCAAGTAACAACGGAAAGTTGTTGAAGTGTTTCCAGGAGCTCGGCGTAAAGACTCTGGGCGTTGAACCGGCTACCAACATCGCGCAAATGGCGAACGAGGATGGTGTCGAAACGGTCAACGAATTTTTCAGCAGCCAGACGGCACCGGCGATCCGTTCGGCGTATGGTCCGGCCAAGGCTGTGATCGGCAACAATGTTCTGGCCCACGTCGACGACACGAAAGGCTTCCTGCATGGCTGCAAGATGCTTCTGGCAGATGACGGGTTCGTGATAACTGAAGTTCCCTACTTGAGAGAGTTTGTTGACAAGACCGAGTTCGACACCGTGTATCACGAGCATCTTTGTTACTTCGGCGTGAATTCGCTTATTCGCTTGTGCGACTCGGTCGGTCTTTCCATTCGTCGCATCGACGAGGTTTCGGTCCATGGCGGATCGATCCGTATGTACGCCGAGCGCTCCGAGAACGGCAACGGTCATGCCGCTGAGGTTCTCGATATGGCGAAGAGTGAGGAACGCGCGGGGCTCACTCGTTTTGAGACTTTCGTGGAGTTTGCCGATCGTGTGAAACGGATCCGAGGGGACCTCGTCAGACTGATCAAAAGACTAAGAGCTGCGGGTTACAGCATTGCTGCATACGGGGCTCCGGCAAAAGGAAATACGTTATTAAATTACTGCGGTATTAACGCTGGCCTAATAGAATTTACGGTCGATAAGAATCCGCTAAAGGTCGGAATGTTCACACCCGGGGCACATTTGCCTGTGCTGCCCGTTTCAGCTTTGTTGGAGCATCAACCGGACTACGTGCTCATCCTGGCGTGGAACTTCGCCGACGAGATTATCGAACAGCAGCAAGAGTATCGATCGCGTGGCGGTCGCTTTATTATTCCTATTCCAGAACCAAGGATCGTAGAACTATGAAAACCGTGATATTAGCTGGAGGCCTCGGTACGCGGTTGTCCGAGGAGACGGCAGTGCGCCCAAAACCGATGGTCGAGATCGGCGGTAAACCGCTCTTGTGGCACATCATGAAGATCTACTCGAGCCACGGCTTTAGTGATTTTCTGGTCGCTTGCGGATACAAGGGTGATTGCATCAAAGAATACTTTCACAATTTCTTGGCTCGGGCCAATGACTGCTTTATCGATCTGAAAACCGGTAGCCGCGAAGTCGTAAGCCAAAACGGAATCGATTGGCGGGTCGGCCTGATCGACACCGGTGCGACCACCATGACAGGCGGCCGTGTCCTTCGATTAAAAAAGTGGCTGGATGGGGAAACGTTCATGGTGACCTATGGTGATGGCCTTGGGAATATCGACGTTCAGTCGTTGCTGAAATTCCACCGGGCGCACGGAAAGCTTGCAACGGTTACGGCTGTTCGTCCCCCCGCGAGATTCGGCGGGCTGATCCTCAATGGCGATTCAGTGGTGAAGTTCTCGGAAAAATCACAGACTGATGCAGGCTGGATCAATGGTGGATTCTTCGTGTTCGAACCCGGCGTTTTCGATTACCTGACAGACGACAGCACGATCCTCGAGCGCGAGGCTCTTGAAAGTCTGGCAGCCGACGGACAGCTCGCTGCATACTGCCATGAAGATTTCTGGCAGCCGATGGATACATTGCGTGAGAAACAGTTGCTCGAAGAGCATTGGCAGTCGGGAAACGCTCCATGGGCGACATGGCTGCGGGAAAAAGAATTTTCTTTGAACGGAAATAGTCAAATGAATGGAGATAATCACGATGGGATTCTGGCAAGATCGTAATGTTTTCGTCACTGGTGCTGCCGGGTTGCTCGGCTCGTGGATGGTCGAGGAACTTATCGGTGAGGGAGCCAACGTGACCTGTCTGATCCGCGACTGGATGCCTGATACGAAGTTTGTCGCATCCGGGTTGAACGAACAGGCAAATATCGTCTTCGGCGAGCTGCAGAATTATGAGCTCATGCTCCGCGTGCTCAACGAGTTTGAGATCGACTCGGTCTTCCACCTCGGGGCGCAGACGATCGTCGGTACGGCAACACGATCCGCGTTGTCGACGTTCGAATCTAATATAAAAGGTACGTGGACACTCCTCGAGGCCTGCCGGGAATGTCCGAAACTGGTTGAGCGTATCATCGTCGCATCGAGCGACAAAGCGTATGGTTCACACGACAATCTTCCGTACACCGAGGACATGGCATTGCAGGGGAGGTTTCCGTATGACATGTCCAAGTCGTGTTCGGATCTGATAGCCCAATCTTACTTTCACACTTACCGGCTCCCGATCGCGATCACGCGCTTCGTCAATCTGTTCGGCGGCGGAGATCTCAATTTCAACCGACTTGTTCCGGGAACGATCATGTCGGCCCTTCGCGGCGAATCGCCGATCATACGCAGCGATGGAAAATTCGTTCGCGACTATTTCTACGTGCTCAACGCAGTGGATGGGTATATGAAGCTGGCGGAAAAGATGCC
>JANMUW010000418.1:0-2683 GCA_031392105.1 Acidobacteriota bacterium
TATTTTCTGGGGGAATACGAGAACGCCCTGACGGAGATCGTAAAAGCGTTGCTTCGCGAAGGCGATGTGTGTCTCGACGTCGGAGCGAATTTTGGATGGTACTCGACTATCTTCCATAAATACTGTGGGCCGAATGGCGAAGTACATGCCTTCGAGCCGGTCCCGCCAACCTTTCGCGAACTCGAAGAGAATCACGCGCTCATGGGCAGCCCGTCGAATGTCGTCATCAACAATCTTGCGCTCGGCGAGAAAGCGGACGAACTGACGATCAATCTTTTTGAAGGATTATCAACCGGCCATGCGTCGATGTCGGATCAGGGACGCGCCGATACGATCTCGTTTAAATGCGATGTTGTCACCCTTGATTCATATCTCGAAGAAAAAAATGTCGGCGATGTTAATTTCGTCAAGGTGGACATTGAAGGCGCCGAGATGATGTTCCTTAAGGGCGCTGAGAAATTGTTCTCGCAAAAAACGCCGCCGATCTGGTTGATGGAGATGGCGCTCCAGCAGACTAGTAACTTCGGCTATGTTCCGAACGATCTGATCGATTTCATGCGCTCAAGAGCTGAGTATGATTTCTACAAAGTCGATGAGCCGAACGTGAAGCTCGTGAAGATCGAGGGTTTCGAGCCGGGCGACATCGGTGCGAACGTGATCGCTTTTCCTCGCGGGCTTTATAAAGATCGTCTTGCGTCGCTCGAAAAATATAATTGATCAAAGCTTCGGTCGGTGCGGTAGGTTATGAGAAAGGCGGCTCGCGAAGGGCCGCCTCGTTTCATTGGTCCCGACCATAAGACTTGAAACCTTTGACCTATCCCGTGTGAAAGGACAGACCCCATATTTCACGATCTTTCCTTTGTTCTCAAATAATATCTGAACCATTTCATCTATCAGAATTTTTTGCGTAGGTTTCCCAATGCCAATTGGGGAAGATATTTCCTTCGCGAACTCTGCGACGTCTGCGGGAAATCTTTCGACTTTGAGTAAAACCGAGACCCCGACATCCAACGGATTACGGATCGCATGCCAAACAGGTACTTGCGGCGTCGACCTGTAACAACTGACAGTTTCCCGCCATGCTTCGGCGCACTATAGTTTTTTCCGTATAAGAAAAATGCGCCTCTCACTCGCGGCAGGTTTCCGGTCAGGCACATTTAACACGATAACCGGGACTGGTTCGATCGATACACATTTACGGAAAGGAGTTAAATAAATGAAGATCAAAGGTGGGAAAATATTCGCGATTTCAGTTCTCGTTTTGGCCACGGTTTTTGCCGGTACAACGACTGTGTTGGCACAGGCTGAAGTCCGAATCGTCCCGAGTGGTGAGAAGGCAAAAGTACTGGGGCTTATCAACAAACGCAGTACTGACTCGTTTACGATGACCACGTTAGACGGGTCATCGCGATATGTCGTGCTGCTTACCGGAGAGACAAGCGTTAAGTCGAACTCGAAGGGCGTCTTTCGCGGCGGTACGAATTATGGCCCGACTTACTTATTGCGTGGCCTGCGCGTTGAGGTCGAAGGAACGGGGAATTCGACAGGCGAGCTCGTCGCCAAATCGGTTCGATTCAACGAGACAGATCTCCGGACAGCCCAGTCGCTGGAATCAAGAATTGATCCGGTCGAGCAACAGGCAAACTCAAACACGGGACGCTTGACGGCGGCAGAAGAGAATGCCAAACGAATGTCAGGCCAGATCGATGAGAATACGGCGCTCGCAAATCGCGCTCAAGGTACAGCTGATGAGGCTCTTGAAGAAGCAACCAGAGCGAATACGCGTATAAATGGTTTGGACGAATTCGATCCGATCAAAACTATCGTCGTACCGTTCGCTACTGGAAGCTCGACGCTGGGTCCGAAGGGGCGAGCGACGATCGACGAAGCCGCTGCGTGGGTGAAAACTCAGAACACAAAAGGCTGGATGGTATCAGTTGTCGGTTTTGCGGATTCGACGGGTAAGACGGCAGCGAACAAGGCGCTTAGTGAAAGGCGAGCAAATGCCGTTATCGGCTATATGGTGTCGAAGCATAACCTTCCTCTGACGCGTTTGATCCAGCCGTTCGGCGCCGGCGTCGATAAACCCGCCGCGTCAAACAATACGGCTGCGGGGCGTGCGCAAAATCGTCGGGTCGAGATCAACCTCTTGGTGAACAAGGGAATCGCCGGCGACGATTAACAGGTCGTTTGCAGTTTCGATTGGTTGAGCTGAGTGAATTGACCAGCAGCTTCGATTGATCGATTGGAAAAGACGCCCCGCAAGGCGTCTTTTCTTTATGGGCGTCTTCATGCGTGACATCAGTGCCAGTCCTTTTAGCGGACATCGAATATTGCGCCGCATACGAATATAACGTCACCGCAAGTACATTCATTCCGTGACTGAAGGGTTTTGATTTCGAGGAAGGGAGCATGTCCGCTTTTTTGAAGTTAAGTAACCGATAGCCAGCGAGATGATGACGACGCCTATTCCGACGATCGCCATCGGCGACGCGGTTTGTAGTCCACATTGGATACGAGAACGAGCGCCCGCTCAAAGTATGTGTTGGTCTTGATAATTGTTCCCGTCATCAGGTTCCTCCAATGTGTTCCCAACGAATTTGAGCTAAAGGCGGATGTGGCCACGCACTGGCAAAAAATACAGGCGACTTCTCCCTCGCAGGCAATTATTCTTGCTCCGACG
>JANMUW010000420.1:0-3879 GCA_031392105.1 Acidobacteriota bacterium
TCGTATTTCGTCTGATGTATCGCAAGGCGGAACATTCTTTCCTCTCAGTTCCTCGAACTTCACGGCTGGGACATCGACATGAATATCAATGCGATCCATCAACGGGCCGGACACCCTACTGACATATCGCTGGATCTGGAATTCGTTGCACGTGCACCGCCGAGCGTTCGATCCGAAATATCCGCAGGGGCATGGATTCATCGATGCGACCAGTGTGAAGTTCGCGGGGAATGTAAGCGATGTTGCCGCTCGCGAGATCGTCACATCTTTGTCCTCCATCGGCTGCCTTAAGACTTCGAGAACGCTCCGATCGAATTCCGGCAGCTCATCGAGAAACAGAACACCGAGATGCGCTAGCGAGACTTCGCCGGGACGTGGGATGGAACCTCCGCCGATGAGTCCGGCTTGCGACACCGTATGATGCGGCGATTTGAACGGCCGCTCGGTGATCAAACCGGATCGGCCCGTTAAGCCGGCGACCGAATGTATCTTTGTGATCTCGAGGGCTTCTTCAAACTCAAGCGGCGGCAGGATCGTCGGCAGACGTTTCGCGAGCATCGTCTTCCCCGATCCCGGCGGCCCGACGAAAAGAATATTATGCCCGCCTGCGCTTGCGACTTCGAGGGCACGTTTCGCGCTCTTCTGTCCGCGAACTTCCGAGAAATCAAATTGCGCCTTCGAAATGCATTTTTTGAACTCGGTGAGATCCAGTTTTAGCGGCTCGACACGTGTCCGATCTTCGCCTGCCATTTCCTGAACAAGCAATGCGGCTTCGCGAAGATCGCGGATCGGGTATACGTCGATACCCTGCACGACCGCTGCTTCGGTCGCGTTCTCTTCCGGGAGAAGGATATGTTTTATTCCGGCCGATCTCGCGCTCAAGGCGATGGACAGAGCTCCGCGAACGGGTCGAACGCGTCCATCGAGTGAAAGTTCACCGACACTGAGTACGTTGGTCAGATTCTCGAGACTTCCGAGATCACCGTTCGCACCAAGGATGCCGAGAGCGATCGGAAGATCGAAGCTTGCACCTTCTTTTCGAACGTCCGCCGGAGCGAGATTTACGGTTGTCTTGTGAAACGGGAAAAAGTAACGGCTGTTGGTGATCGCGGCCCGGATACGTTCGCGTGATTCGCGGATCGCGGTGTCGGGAAGGCCCACGATGGTGAAAGGCGGTGCGCCTTCTGTCTCCTTGGCAACTGGCTGAAGGTTCACCTCGATATCGACGATGAGAGCGTCAATACCATACACTGCTGCCGACTGGGAGAGGAAGAGCATATCTAATTGAATTTTGCGAAATTGTATATCATCTTGATAAGAAATGAAAACCAGATTCGATCCGCAGGATGCGGAGTTTGAAGAACGCGTTAGGGCGAACTTTTCACAGCAGCAGGTTATGCGGTTGATCGGAGCCTCACTGACGCTTGTCGAACCGGGGGTCGTCGAAATAGAGGTCCCAACCCGTGATGATCTGACACAGCAGGATGGGTTCATGCACGCCGGCATTGTCACGACCGTGCTCGATAGCGCGTGCGGGTATGCCGCATTCAGCCTGATGCCCTCCGACGCGAGGGTGCTGAGTGTCGAGTTCAAGGTCAATCTCCTCGCTCCTGCCACGGGAAATTTAGTTACGGCCCGTGCCGAGGTAAAACGGTTTGGAAAAACCTTGACGGTTTGCACTGCCGACGCGATCGCCGACGGAAAAATTTGTGCGACGATGCTTGCGACGATGATCTGCCGACACGGCAAAGACGACAAGAATTGAAAAAGTTACGTCCATTTTCCTGATGCATAGCGCGAGCATTTAAGCAGCGCCCACCTGCTTAACCCTTTGAAGTTAACCATTTACAGCCTCAGTCGAGTGCGCTACGATGCTTCGTCTGGAGTCCCCTCTCGTTTTATGAAAGCTAATACGATAACTTTTGAGATCCCCGAAGCCCGGCTCGAGCCGTTGGTGGGCGAGCTGCGCGAATCAATAAAGACCGACTGCGGTACAGAGTATTCCGAATCGGCAATTAGGAATTCAGTGGTCGATTGGCTCGGCGCACGGCTCGATCTTCTGTTTGAAGACGCGGTTCAGCTTTTGACTTCTCCGTCTTATCAAGACGCTCGTGAGTTCGCGCGAATGCTCGACCAGAACGAAGGAGTTGCTACGGCGGCGGCTCCGGCTTTGCTGCCAACCGAAGCGGAAGCGACCGTCTTTACCGGATATCGTGCGTTTTCGCTAGAAAAAATGGCGGCGATGGTGTCGTATCTGGCGAGCCGGACCTCAGACCTCTACAAGACGAAGTTGAACAAGCTCCTTTTCTACGCGGATTTCACAAACTTCTACCTAAATGGTTCTTCGATCTCCGGTTCACGATATGTACACCTACCGTACGGACCGGTCCCGGACAGTTACGAAGAAACTTTGGAAACGCTGAATCACTATGGTGTGATCGACGTTTCAAAACAGAACTCAGCCGAGCTGGTGCGTTCCGGCGAAAATTCTGCAACCGACTTTCTTAGTGCGGATGAGACGCGGTCCCTGGACTGGGTTTTACAGACGTTTGGCGCAATGACGGCCAGTCAGCTCACCGAGATATCCCATCGGGAATCGGCGTATAAGAACACGCGTACCGGTGAGGAAATAGCCTACGAATACGCGAAATTTATGGCTAAATTGCCTCCGAAAACGAGTTAGAAATTGGTGGCAAAAAGGTGTTGACATTGCCCCAAGCGCTCGGTTAAGATTGTCCCACTAAAAACGTTTTTTAGTAGCCAATAAAGGAGACGGGTTGCCCGTTTTCCGGCCTATTAATCGCTCTTCGGTAAAATCCGGCTCGGAAAGTAACCCCTGAGATCAACGATTAGTAGGGACACTCGTGAAGGCCATGTCGGCGCAATGCTCTTGGCTTGAAATAGGGTAGAAATAAGATGAAATAGGCCCGCTGGATTAACCTTCAGCGGGCCTTTTTCTTACAGGGTCCCGCCCGTGACAGAAAAAAATTTTCTTTCATCGATTTCGTGCAAGTTTTCATTACCCTTTCGTTCATTCGCGGTGATCAAGCTGGAGTCTATTGGTTTCAATTGCCGAAGGCGTTTGAGAGCGTGGGCTGGGCCGGATCACCGAGTCACGGACGCGGGGTCGAAAAGCAGGCTGCTTCGGCTGAAAGAACCGCAGGTTTGCAGCCGGTCATTCCATCAGTAAAGTTGGCTCTGACCAATACACAAATGAACACGAACATAATGAGAAGACCATCCCGTTTTGGGATCCTGGATTTTGGATTTTGGATCATCTTGGCGACGGCGTTTGTTGCGACGTCGGCATGTACGAGCACACCGGAGGTCAAACCGCCGGCATCACCAACCCCAATCGCGTCTGTAAGTCCGGCAGCGTCGCCGGCCGCTTCGCCATCGGGAAGTCCGGCTGCCGCAGGCACCGGAAAGGCCGACTCTCTCGCAGGCCGCTGGCCGGGTGTTGAGGGAACTTATCTGAACATCACGAAAAAGGGCGAGAAGTTCTCGATCGAGATCGCCGATCTCGATGGCCCGAAAACTTACGAAGGGACAGCCAAGGGAGACGTCATTGAATTTACGCGTGGCGGCAAGACCGAAACGATCAAAGCGGCGTCGGGTGCGGATACCGGAATGAAGGGCTTGGAGAAGGACACCAATTGCGTCGTAGTTACCAAGGGCAAGGAAGGCTTCTGTAAAAAGTAGTCTATCGCTATAGGCGAGCGGAGGACGGTCAGAAATGGCCGTCCTTTTCGTTTTCGAGACGATCCGGTCGAATGCGTCGAGGATATTCACCCGGCTGTTCGACCCGGGGCACACGTGGGAACAGTCCTAACGCAAAGCTAAGCCATATTTGTCTTTACCTTTTTGGCGATTCGTCAT
>JANMUW010000443.1:0-15748 GCA_031392105.1 Acidobacteriota bacterium
CCAGCAAGAAAAGAGGTGAGGCTGCAAGACGGAATTTATTTGATCGCGGTTTCATAATCTCTGTTTTCTAAATCGGGTTGTTGTTTCAGTGAGCGTAAGCAAATGAGCAGGTGTCCGGTCGCGGTCTGCGGCGAGTGGATCACACCAGCTGCGATCCGTTCGAGGAGGTCCGAAGCCGGAATCCCGGTAGCCGTGACCGCGGCATTCAGATCGAGCATGTCGTCGTCCGCTCCGCACGCTTCGCAGTAGATCCGGACCAAATGATTTCGGCCAATGCGAACCGAGAAGGTTTCGCGAACATCTGTTTCGATCAAAATTACCCTAGCGTTTCGGCGCATTATTGGTTTAAAGTCTGTTTGATTCGGAAAGTGTGAACGGCCTGATACGTTTTGTTTCGCCTGCAATTAAAGCATTCAGCGGCGAAGAAGTATTGAAATTTCGCTCCAATAACTTTCCTATCTACGCTCCTGACACCGTTTATGAAAGAAGTTTCGACCAAGCAGTGGCAATTTGGTGAATTTCGGCTCGACGCCGTCCGGAAGGTCCTTCGGCATCGGGAGATGGTGATCGACATGCCGCTCAAAGAGATCGAGCTCCTCTGCATGCTGGTCAGGAGCCAGGGCGAACTCGTCACAAAGACCGAATTGCTGGACGAGATCTGGGAAGATTCATTCGTCGGCGAGAGCAACCTGTCACGACACATCTACCTGCTGCGCAAGACCTTGAAAAGTGCCGGCGCGGATGAAGGGTTGATCGAGAATGTGCCACGTCGCGGTTACCGCTTCGCCGGTGATGTAACAGCGATCGAACCGGACGAGATCTTTGTCGAAAAACACACCCGGACGAGAACTCTGATCGAACTTCAGGATGAGAACGACAGGCCACGGGCGCATGTCGCCGGATATCTTGCATTTGCGCTGATCCTCACAACTGCCGCGGTTTTCTTTGGCTATCAGTATTTCCGCTCCGATGAACCGGCCGCGATAAGGTCTCTCCTCGTGCTTCCCTTCAAGGTAGCGGGAGATGGAGAAACATCTCCGCACGCCGGAGCAGGACTCGCTGATATCCTCACGACTCGCTTGAGCCATGTAAGAAATGTGCAGGTCCGGCCCGCCAGTTCGGCTTTCGGCGTTGAAAGCCAGGATCCGCTGACCATCGGCAATAGGCTGCAGGTTGATGCTGTGCTCGAGGGTTCGATCTACTACTTCAACGAGCGCGTACGCGTGACTGCGAGGCTGATCCGCATCAGTGATGCGTCGGTCGTGTGGACAGGCGAGTTTGAGAAACTTAAGAAAGACGAATTGCAGCTGCAGAACGATCTTGCGTTACAAATCGTTCCCGCACTCGCCGCTAACCTGAGCGGAGGCGAGCGCGACGCCCTCACGAAGCAGTACACGCTGAATGCGGATGCCCAAGACCTTTATCTCAAGGGCCGGTACGAATGGAATAAGCGCAGCGTTCCGGGAATGATCGAAGCACAGCGATTATTCCGCAACGCCATCGCGAGCGATCCCAACTTTACGCTTGCGTACGTCGGCCTGGCCGACACCCTACTGACAAATGAACCGGCTGCTCTCGAAGCCCATATGCTCGTCAACAAAGCGCTCGAGCTAGACCCGGATCTTGCCGAAGCTCATGCGTCGCGGGGATTCTACCTGATGTTTTTTGAGTGGCAATGGAACGAGGCCGAGGGGTCTTTTAAGCGGTCGCTTGAGCTCAATCCAAATTACCCAACGGCGCATCATTGGTATGCGACGCTTCTCGCGATCAAAGGCGACACCGAGGCAGCGAAAGCTGAAATGCGGCGTGCCCTCGAGCTAAATCCGCTTTCATATAATTTCCTCGCTGACCTTGGGCAGCTTTACTACTTTTCGGGAGAGTATCGCGAAGCCGAGCAGTATTGCCTGCGAGCTCTGGAGATCTATCCGGACTTTTCACTCGCTCATGAATATCTGCACTACGTTTATTTGAAGACCGGAGAATACGACAAGGCGGTCCTCGAGATCACGCGGGCGGACGAAATAAACGCTGCTTTCGAGCACAATGACGGAAAGGGTTACGCGCCTTTCGACAAGTCCGGCGACATATTTCGCCGCGGAGGTATTAACGAATATCTAACGCTACGTTATCCCGGGACACCACTCGAAACTGAATCCTTCTACCTCTACGCAAAGAAGCACGCGTTCATCGGTGAAAACGAACGCGCCCTGGATCTATTGGAAAAGTCGACAGAAGCGCGCAAGTTCCTTTCAGCCTTCGTAAAAGCGGATCCGGTATTCGAGCAACTTCGATCCGAGCCGCGCTATCACCAGATACTGCGCAAGATGGGACTTACCTGATGTAGATCTTTGTCCCGAAATAAAGAGGGAGCGCGTCGGTCGCGCTCCCTTCTGTTTCTTGAATATTCCTTACACGGTTGCGACTTAGGATCTAACGTAACCATGCAATTCAAATGAACTAATCGACTCCTCCATCCTTTCCTTGGCTGACGTTATCGGCATTCACGGGACGAATGCGCTCGCGATCGGCTGATCACCGGTCGCTCCGAACTGGACGATCAGCGTACCGGCAGTCGTGCGTGCGATGAACCATGTCGCATTCGATGGACGGTACACCGTCGGATCGAACTTGCCATCGCCGTCGTAATCTCCCGGTGAAGGAATATCGCCATTCGATCCAAACGGAAATCCGAAGAACGAGAAGTCTTCGCTGCGGACAATAAGCCATTCACCGGTGGATGGCCGCCAGATA
This sequence comes from Acidobacteriota bacterium, assembly GCA_031392105.1. Taxonomy (GTDB): domain Bacteria; phylum Acidobacteriota; class Blastocatellia; order Pyrinomonadales; family Pyrinomonadaceae; genus OLB17. Next base: position 2,752 of record JANMUW010000443.1, read on the forward strand.
GCAACATCAGCTTTTCCGTCACCAGTGTAATCACCCTGAACGGCCTTATCGGTGTTCGCACCAAATTGCATCGCGAGAAGTCCTGCCGTGCTTCGATCGATCCACCATTCCGCTCCCCCGGGCGCGGCACGATAGATCCCGACATCGGCCTTGCCGTCGCCATCGTAATCCGCAACGATCGGGTGGTCGCCATTAAGCCCGAACTGCACGATCCGTGTTGGTGCTCCAGAAGACTGGCTGATGAACCACGTCCCCGATGATGAACGAAAGACAGCGAAGTCTGCCTTTCCATCGGCATCGTAATCAGCAGGTGCCGGGATGTCTCCGTTCGTTCCAAACGGAAGAGCAAAGAACGAGAAATCTTCGGATCGAAGTACGTACCATTCTCCGGATGACGGACGGAAGAACGCGATGTCGGCTTTTCCATCGCCGGTGTAATCAGCCGGCGTGATCCGATCCGTCGAAGAACCGAACTGCAGAGCGAATGTCACGCCTGTCGAGCTGCGGTTGATCCACCATTCAGCGGAGACGAGTGGCCGGAAAATAGCGATGTCCGTCTTTCCATCACCGTCGAAATCAAATGGCGCCCGACGTGGAACGGTCAAAGCCCCGCCGCCCCAGAATCCGCTGGCTATTGTGAATGCGCCGCCCGACGAAGTCGTGCCTGCGATGGACTGCCCGATAGTTCCGTCGACCGTAAACGTCCCGCCCGCCGCTCGTCCACCACCGCCCGCAATGACGGACTTTGTGATCGTGAACGTCCCTCCGGACTGCGCGAATGACACTACGCTCATCACCGAAACGCAGAGACACAGAGAAAGTACTCGACACAATCTCATGACTTATTTCTCCTTACAGATGTCGGCCGACCTGTTTGTTGCACAGACCAGGTTTCTCAGCGCATCGATCTGCTGCTGCTGACGTTTGATCAGCTGAACCTGTGCCTCGATCTGAGCCTGCTGTTCCGTCACAGCGTTCACAAGCACGACGCTGACGCGGTCGTATTTCACGCCTTCGATGTCGCCCTTCGAATTCGTTGTCGTCAGCAGCGGCTCGACCTTCGCCACTTCTTCAGCAACAAGTCCGAGGTCGAGCATTCCGCCGTCCCGCCAATTGAACGAGACCGGACGCAGGCGTTTGATCAAACTCAAGCCGGAGCTAAAAGAATTTACATTCGACTTGTAACGCATCGATGACGAGCACGTACCGATCTCGTTCGAAGCGTTCCGGCATAGCGCGGTCGCACCCGATGAGCCGAGGACGCCGACTTTAAGTTTTCCCGAAAGGTTGATCGTGTCCGTCACGCGCCCGATTTGGACGGTATTGCTTGCATCAACTGTGGCTCCGGCGCCGATCGCTGTGGCGAAGCTTAGGCCCGCCACACTTACATCGGCATTCGCTCCGATCATCGTCAGGTTGTCGCCATTGTTGCCATTGCCTCCGGCGCCAACGCCGACGCCGGTGTTGTTGCTTCCGGTCGTCTTATTTCGGCCCGCCAGCCTTCCGAAGTAGGAATTGCTGCTGCCTGAGGTATTTCCGCGGCCCGTGTTCACGCCAAAGAACGAATTGTCCGTGCCGCCCAAATTGTCAGCCCCGCTGCCAACACCGAAAAACGCATTGGCGCTGCCGGTCGTGTTTGCCGTGCCGGAATCGACGCCGACAAATAAATTGGATGTGCCCGGACCGTGCAGTACTCGATTGCCGCCTAGATTAAATTGGGTAATGCCGTTTACGACGGTGGCGGCGAGCGTGCCGGTGAAAAGACCGTTGCCAACCACGTGTAGACGATGGGCCGGAGCCGTCGTGCCGATGCCGACATTTGTATCCGTCCCGAAATTGACTCCGTTGATACCTCCGAGGACGAGCGAGTTGCTCTGCGTGACAAATGAGCGGAAGCCGATCGCGGTCGCGTTTACCAAGCCATCCGCGAGATCTGATAGATGGCCGAAAAGGGAGTTGTTATTGCCCGAAACATTATTGTCACCGGCTTGTGCGCCCACAAAAGAGTTGCCTGCACCGCTCGTGACCGCGGTACCGGCGGACTCGCCAAAATAAGAGTTGCTGTTGGCCGTTGTGTTCTGCTCGCCGGCAAACCTTCCAAAGAAGGAATTGTTCGAACCGGTCGAGTTGTCATTCCCCGCGAATAATCCGAAGAACGAATTTTGACTACCGATCGTGTTAAATCTGCCGGCGCCATTACCGAAGAAGGAGTTGCTGGCGCCGTTCGAATTAATGGTTCCGGCATTGTCTCCAACGAAAGTGTTCTGAACTCCGGTGTTCACTGAGCCGGTTCCTCGTCCGATAAATGTGTTATTACCGCCAGCGGTTACAAATAAAACGCGTTCATTACCTATATTGAATTGGGTGGTGGCGCTGATAGTGTTACCCGTTAGCGAACCGGTGAGGTTTAACGCTCCTGGAACCTGAACGGTGTCCGTCGCCCGTCCAATTACGAGTGTGTTACTTGTAGAAACAAGCGCGCCGGCTCCGATCGCCGTCGCAAAATTGAGATCGACTGTGCTGACATTGGCGCCGGCTCCAAGAATAGTATTGTTGCTGCCCGTCTGATTGTTCGTGCCGCTTTGGAAACCGAAGAAAGAATTGCTGGCACCGGTCGTGCTCGATACGCCAGATGATCGCCCAAAAAACGCGTTCTGGCTGCCCTCCGCATTCGCCCTTCCTGCGTTCACACCAATGAACGTGTTACTGGTGCCGGTTGTAGTTAATAGCCCGGATGCCGAACCAAAGAATGAATTTCCCGCACCACTCGAATTTGTAAAACCCGCATGATCGCCGAAGAACGAATTATCCGATCCCACGCTGACAGTGCCCGACAACGCTCCAAAAAAAGAGTTTCGAACACCCGTAACGTTGCTTCTTCCCACATCGACACCGAAAAAGGAATTCTGCTGGCCCGTAGTATTCGCATTTCCTGCGTTGCTGCCCACGAACGTATTAAAGGTATTTGAAGTGGTTGAAGTTACGATGCCCGCCCCAAGGCCAAGAAAAGTGCTCTCGAAAGATGTTGCCAAAACTCTGCTTCCGCCAATCTCAAACTGCGTTGTAGCTCTCACATTATTGGCTGCCAGTGTGCCTCCGAGTGTGCCACTGCCTGAGATGTTGAAATTACTAGCCGATTGAGGCGCAGCGTTCTGATTTTGAATGTAGCCCGCACTTCCCGGTAGAGGATTGCGCGCGTCGACCATTCTCGGGTCGCCCGTAAGAACGTACTGATCTGCGGCGACACCTCCGAGCTGCGAAGCGTTGCCGGCGTTGGTCGCGTTTGCCGCCGTCTCAGTAGCGAGACTCTTTATCGAATACGGAGCGCTGTTCACCGGCTGCCGAGGCGCGAGGGTCGTAAAACCACCGCCCCCGGATGTGCGAACGCGGATCTCGAGGAATCGATTAGCACCCGGAAACTGGCCACCGAAGTCGAGCGACGCTGAGAAGACGCCATTTGCGACTGCGATATTGGTACGCGTCAATGTCGAACCAAGTTGCGTACCTCCGCCGAGCGAATCGAACAACGCAAACTCGAAATCGTGATTTCCATTTGCGGGCGAGCCCGATGTGTTCAGGCTTCCTTGATAGGTGAAGGCGGTGGTTTGGGAAACAACAGCCGGGCAGATAAATATTGTCACAAGGAGAACTCGGGCGAACATATCCAGGATGGCTTTCATAACATTCCTCACTGTGGTTTCGATCCGCAGAATTCTGCGGCCGTATTTTGCGAACAAACAAAATTCTTCAGCACCGTCAGTTCGGCCCGATGCACATCGATCTCGGACTTCAGCCGCAGAATTGTCGCGGCCTGTTCTTTGATCATCTGCCGCTGTGACTCGATCTCCGACTGCTGCTCGTTTACTGCGTTCACGAGTACAACTCCTACGCGGTCGTACTTGACGCCCTCGATCTGCCCGGTGCGATCTGTTGTTGTAAGAAGCGGCTCGACGCTCGCCACCTCTTCAGCAACAAATCCGAGGTCGAGCACTCCTCCCTCCCGCCAAACGAACGAAACTGGACGAAGGCGCTTTATGAGGTCGAGTCCGGAAAAAAATCTTTTGACATTCGATTTGTAGCGGATCGAGGACGAGCAAGTCGAGATCTGATCGGAAGCATTACGGCACAGTGATGTCGCACCCGCGCTCGCGAGTCCGGGAATCACAACCTTGTCGACTCCATTAAGGCGTCCAAGGAGTATGGTGTTGCTTGTCGACACTATCGCGTCGGCACCGATTGCCGTAGCGAAAGTAAGATTGTTAAATCCCACATCTGTGCCTTTGCCTAACAAGGTATTGCTACTTCCGGTGGTATTGGTGTTACCAGACAATAGGCCGACAAAAGTATTTGCGTCGCCGCTCGTATTTAGCTCTCCGGCGCTTTTTCCGAAAAACGTATTGCCGTTTGCGGTACGTGTATCATTCCCGGCAAGGTGGCCGAAAAACGAGTTACTACTCCCATTAAGGTTATTGGCGCCCGCACTCTTACCAAAGTACGAGTTTGCCGATCCGTCTGAGTTGATGATACCGGCGTTTTGCCCGAAGAATGCATTTTCCGATCCAGACGAATTTGATTGCCCGGCGTTGGTCCCAAAAAAAGCATTACTGCCGCCCGTTGTGGATCCCGATCCGGCACCGGCACCAACAAACGTATTAAGACTGCCGGTCGTATTGGCTGCCCCGGCTTCTGCCCCGAAGAACGAATTAGCATTGCCTGTATTTGCGCCTCCGCCGGCACTTACCCCGAAAAAGGAATTGTTGTTGCTCGTAATGCTCGAGTCCCCCGCTCCGGCACCAAAATACGCGTTGTTGAAACCGGTCGTATTGACGCCGCCGGCGTTCACGCCGAAAAACGCATTGTTACTGCCTGTCGTGTTACGAAAGCCAGCGCTTGCGCCGAAGAAGGAGTTGCTGCCGCCGGTCGTGTTATCTTCGCCCGCGCTTCGCCCGAAGAATGCATTGCCGGTTCCTGTGGTATTTACCTGTCCGGCGCCTGCGCCGAAGAACGAGTTGCTGTTGGCGGTGTTCGACGCGCCCGCGAACGAACCGAAGAACGCGTTGTTCACGCCGCTGACATTCGAGCCGCCGGCGTTCAGTCCGAAGAAGGAATTGTTGTTGCCGATCGTATTCGCCGAACCCGCGGCCGAGCCGAAGAACGAGTTTTGGACACCGCTCGCATTGGCAGCCCCGCTGTTGAATCCGAAGAACGAATTGTTTGCGCCTGTGCTGTTCTCGCCGGCGTGCGAGCCGACCAAGGTGTTGCCGTTCGCCGCTCCGTTCGAGAATCCGGCGTTGAATCCGACGAACGTATTGTCCGATCCTGTCGTGCTATTTCGTCCGGCCAGCCTGCCGTAAAACGAGTTACGGTTTCCCGATGTATTTCCGCGTCCGGTGTTAACCCCAAAAAAAGAATTATCGTTGCCGCCCGAATTGTCTTGGCCGCTGCTGACACCGAAGAACGAATTGGCCACGCCGGTCGTGTTGCTTAAGCCCGAATTTGATCCAAAGAACGAATTGCTGTTTCCGATCGTGTTCGTTCCGGCCCCGAAGCCGACGAACGTATTGCTCGATGCGGTCGCAGTTAGTACGCGCTGACCACCAATGTCATATCGAAGACCGGCGTCGAAGATCGGTGCCCGGCCAACACCGCTCACATTGAAATTACTTGCAGACTGCTGGACGGTCGCGTTCTGTACATAACTCGTGCTGTTGGGCAGCGGGTTGCGGTCGTCCGTCATTCGTGGGTCGCCGGTCAGGACATACTGACCTGCGGCTATTCCACCGAGCTGCGTTGCATTCGTTGCGATCGCCGCCGATCCTGCAAACGAAGCATTTGTCGAGTTCAGACTTTTTACGGTGTAAGGTGAGCTCTCAAGCTGCTGTCGCGGGAACAGGGTCGTGAATGCACCGCTGCCGGATGTGCGAACGCGGATCTCCAGGAAGCGATTCGCGCCGGGATACTGGCTTCCAAAATCGAGGGAAACGGCGAATACACCGCTCGTCACCACTACATTACTTCGGGTCAAGGTTATTCCCAGCTGGGTGCCACCGGTGAGTGAATCGAACAAAGCAAATTCAAAATCATGATTTCCATTTGCCGGCGCGCCGGATGTGTTCAGGCTTCCCTGATATGAGAATGCGGTCGTCTGCGCGTCCGTGGTCCCGGCGGCGAAGAGAAGGATCGCAAACAGCCAAATTCCAAAACAGTCTTTTCTAATCATTTTTTTGAACCCCACGTTTCACCCGCGGCATCCGGCCTATGAAGCTTTGGCAGTGAGTTTGTGCAGATCAGCAGATGTCCGCTGGCCATCTGGTACGAGTGGATCGCGTTTGCTTCGATCTCGCGTATCAGCGTCCGGGCCGTTCGGCCGGAATAGCTCACCGCCGAGTTTAGATCAAGCATGTGCACCTCGGTTCCGCACGTCTCGCAGAACGCGGTTACCGCATCTTTTGCGATCAGTCGGAGCACCACGGTCTCACTTCGCTCGGTCTCGATGAAAATTTTCTTGGTGTTTGTGATCATTTTTGTTATACATTCACCCTGAATCACAACCTTGAAAGCTGAGAGAAATAAATTGTGATGACTAGTTCGCCGTGAATTTAAGCAGGCCCGGCAAATGAAAGTCTTGAACTTACTCTCCAATTTCATTCCATTTTTCTCCCCGAGCAGCGATGGACGGTGAATTTCAAAACATTTGGCAGTTTGGTGATCTTCGGCTCGACACAGCGCGAAAGGTCCTTTGGCATCACGATAAAACTGTTCCGATGCCCTTGAAGGAACTCGAGCTACTGTCGATGCTCGTCAGAAACCACGGCGAACTAGTAACCAAGAATGAGATCCTGGAAGAGATTTGGGAGAACTCCTTCGTTGAAGAGAGCAATCTTTCGCGCCACATCTATCTTTTGCGAAAGACTCTGAAAGAACTTGGCTCAGGTGATCTGATCGAAAATGTTCCTCGGCGAGGGTACCGATTCACGGGCGATGCTAGTGTTTTCGACGCCGCGGCGCTCGTGATTGAACATCACACGCGTACCCGGACGACGATCGAGATCGCCGATGGGGGGCCCCAAGCATTGAAGAGCCGCGCGGCATTTGGTCGGCGCTCGTTGTATAAGGTCGCAGGCACAATGTTAGCCATTGTCGTCGCGGTCACCGCCGTTGGGATCTGGCGCTCTTCGGTCCAGTCCGCCGAGCCCGCCCTGCCGAAAGTCAGATCGATAGCAGTCCTACCGCTAAAATCTTTCAGTGAGGTCGATGACGAACTGAGATTGCGCATTGCGGATGCGCTGATCACGAAACTTGGAAATTCCGGTGGCGTCTCCGTTAGTCCCACAAATTCGATTTTACGTTTTGTCCGGCAGGAAACCGACGCCGTCGAAGCCGGACGAAAACTCGAGGTAGACGCTGTGTTGGACGGCCGTATCCAGGCCGAAGGCAAGCAGCTCCGCGTAACGCTCCAACTCATCTCGACCGCCACGGGCGAACAGATGTGGTCGAGTCAGTTCGACGGCCGAGTTGACGAGATTCTTAAGCTACAGGACACGATTGCCGCGTCACTGCTTCCAAGGCTCGGAGGCGGAACTTTTCTAGCCAGGAATCCGACCGCTAACACGGAGGCATACGAGAATTATCTAAAGGGAAGGTATCTCTGGAACAAGCGGCAGACCGGCGAGCTCAAAAAAGCCGTCGCGTATTTCGAGCAAGCTATCGCGTTAGATGCGAACTTCGCTCTCGCTTACGCGGGGCTGGCGGATGCTTATTCCCAGCTTGCGAACGACGGCCCGGCGCCGGACATTGCAGGCTACGCAAAGTCGAAGGCGATGGCGAACAAAGCACTCGAGATCGATCCTGGTCTTTCCGAGGGCTACTCGGCTCTCGGCTGGATCGCCTATATTTACGATTGGAACTGGCCGGAAGCCGAAAGAGTCCTCACTCGGGCGATCGAGTTGAATCCGAATAATGCCGAGGCACATCACTGGCGGGCGCTGAATTTTCGAGCGACAGGAAAAACAGAAGAATATTTTGCAGAGATGGAAACCGCACGGGCCCTTGCTCCCCTCACAAAGCCTATCGCGCGAAATTATTACGACGTCGTGAAAAATAAGGAAGGTTGTGAGAAAGCCTTCGAATACCTGGAAACGCTTTTCGCTCTTCACGAGGTCCCAGAAAACGAACGAGGCGAACTGCTGGGTATGCATCACACTCTTTGCGGAAGTTATGAAGACGCGATCTCGATCCTGGAAAAGATGCCGGAGGAAACTCGTGGAATCAAAACACGTGCGTTCTTAGGCGTTGCATACGCGAAAGTCGGCAGACGGCAGCAGGCCTTGGAAGTTGTGACGGGTTTGGGAAACGTCGATTCTACCGTCAGGTTCTATCTTCGGCCGTATGTTCACGTTGCTCTGGGCGATTTCGAATCTGCCTTCGCCGATCTGGAGAAAGGTATCGCGGCGCGCGACAACCGCTTTGCGAGATTGCCCGCGGATGATTTTCTCGCACCTCTCCGTTCAGACGTTCGCTTCAAACGCCTGCTCGGTAGTATGAACCTGACGCAATAAAAAAAGGACAGGAGCAAAAGTGCCCCCGCCCTCTGAGCCAGAAAGAAGAAAATTTACACAAACGCAAAATCAAACTGCGCCTGATGGATCGCCGGATCGGATGAAATATCTACGTTGCCCAGATACGCTTCAATCTCTTCAAGGACCGAGCGTTCTGAGTTACGTAACGCCTTTGCAACGTCCGGATGAATCCGCAAAGTCGTCTGCCTGACATCATCCAGATGCTTCGACAAACGCCTTGCTTCGGAAAGAATTTCGTAGCAGATCGTCGTCGGTGATTTCACCCAGCCCGCACCCTCGCAATATTCGCACGGAGCGCACATCGTTCTTTCGAGCGACTGCTTGACGCGCTTACGAGTCATAATGATCAGGCCGAAATCATTGAACGACAGCACCTTTGTCGGCGACTTGTCGTCCTGCAGCGCTTCCTGCAGAGCTTGCGAAACCTTGTGACGGTTACGCCGGTCCTCCATGTCGATAAGGTCGAGCACGATGATGCCGCCGAGATCTCGAAGCCGGATCTGCCGCGCGATCTCATCGACCGCTTCCATGTTGGTCTTCGTGATCGTGTCCTCTAGCCGCGCATTCCCCTTGCCGACAAACTTGCCGGTGTTGACGTCAATCGCGACGAGAGCCTCAGTCTGATTGATGACGAGGTATCCGCCGGATTTCAGCCAGACGCGGGGTTTGAGAGCCTTGTCGATCTCTTCCTGGACACCGTACGCGTCGAGGATCGGTTCTTCTCGTGTATATAATTTTACGCGCTTCACCATACGCGGCTGCATACGGTTAACGAACTCGACGGTCCGCAGGTATTCCTCTTCGCTATCGACGCGGATCGCGGTAAAGTCGTCCGAGAGTTGATCGCGGAGCAGACGCTGGACTAGATCGAGATCCTGGTGGACCATAGCGGGCGACTTCGCTTTCTCGCTCGCTTTCTTTACGTCCTGCCACGTCCGAACCAGATACCGCGCGTCCTGCCGCAAATCCTCTTCCGAAATTCCGATACCGGCGGTACGAACAATAAATCCGCCTGACGGAATATCCTCGTCCTGCCTGATCCGTTGAATCAGTGTTCGAAGCCGTCCACGCTCACTCGCCGATTCGATCTTTCGCGAAACACCAAGATGCTCGATCGTCGGCATGTAAACGAGGAAGCGGCCCGGCATCGCGATATGCGATGTGATCCGAGCACCCTTGCGGGCGATCGGTTCCTTTGCGATCTGTACGAGGATCTCCTGGCCCTCTCGAAGAAGCTCCGAGATGGTCGGCTGAGGCCCTCGGTCGCGACCATCGCGACGGCCGCCCTGTCCGTTCCTTCCACGCTGCTCTCGATCACGATTATCTCGTCCGCCGCTCCGTTCAGTGCCGCCACGTTCGCTGCCGCCGCGCTCACTGCCGCCGCGTTCACTGCCGCCGCGCTCACTGCCGCCGCGCTCACTGCCGCCACGTTCACTGCCGCCGCGTTCGTTGCCGCCGCGTTCGTTGCCGCCGCGCTCACCTCGTCCCCGCGGAGCGGGTCTGGATTCCTTTTTCTCAATCGCGTCGGCCTTGGGTTCTGAGACCTCGGCCGGAACCTCGTCGACGGGTTCGGCCACGATCACTTCGGCCGCGGCAACGCCCTCGGCGTCTACTTCGCCATCGCCATCTAATTCCGGGCCTTCGCCGTCGACATACTCGCCTGCCGCATCGGTCGTTCCCGGTCGACGACCGCGTCCGCCTCTCCGCCGGCCGCGTCCACCGCGGCGAACTGCCATCTCTGCAGTTTCGCCTGGCTCTTTTACGCTCGCCTCGCCGTCTTCAAGTCCGTCCGCATCTTTCTTGGCTTTGCCGCGAGTGGTCTTGGCCTTCGCGGATTTAGCGACTGGTTTCTTCTTGGCCTTCGCAGCCGGTTCCTTTTCTCCAGTTGCGTCATCATCACCGGCCTTCTTCTTAGAGGTCTTCGAGAACTTCCCGTGTGACGGTTTTGCCGGACCCTTCTTTTTCCTTTTCGAAGCTTCGTCGGAGGTCGTCAGGTCGTCTTCGTCCGCGATCCGTTCAAACGCGCTCGCAGATTCCTCAACAGATCCGAGAAGCGATCCAACCGCTGCTTCCGATGTGCTCTCCATGTCGAACTCGACGGCGCGGACCTGGTCGACGATACGCTCCTGCATATACGCGTCCTTGAACATTTCGCCTGTGTCTTCATCGTCGATCACGCGCTCGAACCCGGAATCTTCGAATTCAAAGATCGGGGCACGCATCTCTTCGGACCGCTCTTCGGTCTCCGGCGCTTGTTCCCGTTCATCGCGTCCGCCTCGGCCACGACGTCCGCGACTGCGTTTGCCTTTGGCAGCTTCCGGCTCGGCGTCGTCGGTTACGACGGCGCTCTCGACAAGAGGCTCGGCGAGCTCCTGGACCGCCTCCATTTGTTTCTCTCGCTCGATACGGGCGCGATCGATCTTGTCGTTGGCTTCCCGCTTTGCTTCTTCAGGCGTGATTTTCTTCGACTTCTCCATGACGATCCGTTCGATCTCTTCCTCCTCGTCAAAGAAGTCTGAGACGTACAGGAACGCGTCCCGTTCGAGTCCGATCGAAACGAATGCCGATTGCATGCCGGGGAGCACACGCTGCACCCGGCCCTTGTAGATGTTGCCCGCGATGCCGGCGTTTTCTTCGCCACGTTCGATATAAAATTCTGTTACGCGGCCGTTATCCAGAATTGCGATTTTCTTTTCGCGTCCATTGACGCTGATGATCATCTCTTTAGACATAAGTGAGATTTGTATTCCTCAACTGCAAATGTAGTTATGCACGCAAGGTCGGCCAGGCGATCTTCGGAGAGAGTCAACATTAGCGGGATTTGAACAGACCTAAGCCCCCGTCGCCGTCGACAGAGTGGATTTTGCGTAATTTTTTAGCTTATTGTCGCGGCCCGGAAATTTCGTTCCGGCCACGGCGGCTGTGAATTGTTTCACGCAGGAATCTCGTTTTATCAAAAAAGCGTCTAACGCTTTTCCGTCTAAGGGAGCACCGTGATCTCGTTCAATACGTGGATCGTGCTCAACCTTCAAAAATCTGTGCCGTTGTGACCGGCGTTCTAAAATCCTCTAACGTTCGCTCTGGTACCGTGATCTCAAAAGCCCGTCCCTTTGGCAAACTCCTGTTCAGTATAAACAAAAACGGCGTAAATGGAAATGAGGTTTAGAACTTAGCGGATTTGAGCGGAGGTCAGGGAGCACGCTGTCATTGGATTTCGTAAGCCTTTATTGGCGACCGGTTGATGCCCGCTCCAGAGGAGCGAAATGTTTGTAGCAATCTGTCAACCGGCTCTTTCCGCTCCAGAGGAGCGAAATGTTTGTAGCAAATCCGTCAACCGGCTCTTTCCGCTCCAGAGGAGCGAAATGTTTGTAGCATATGCATCAAAAGTCCCTTCCCGCTCCAGAGGGGCGAAATGTTTGTAGCAAAATTGCACCAAAGACCCGTCCCGCTCCAGAGGAGCGAAATGCTTGTAGCAGGCGTTACCCCGCGATCCAATCAAAAAGATAGCGATCTTCATATTCGACTTCAAATCTGTCGAGAAGAGATACGTATTCCTCCTTGAAAGATCGATTCGCGTGATGCGCTTCCTGGTCCAATACATACCTGCCTACCGCATTAAGTTGGGAGCGCGAATAGGAAAAAGCACCAAAGCCTTCTTGCCAGTAGAACTTTCCACGAACGAAATGCTTTTTATTGATGAACTCCGTTGAGTCAGACTTCACATCGCGCACAAGATCCGAGATTGCCATACTCGGCTTCAGGCCAAATAACAGGTGAATGTGATCCTCAACTCCTCCAATGGCGATGAGTTTTTGGTCTTTGTTCCGGAATATTCCGCCGATATATTTGAACAGCTCTTCTTTCCATTCCCTTTGTATTAAGCTGGCTCGGTGTTTCACTGCGAAAATCGCTTGGATATAAATTTGGGAGTATGTATTGGCCATTACACTTTAATAGCATCGACGTAGTTCAGCCGTCTTAAATCCTTCTAAAGATTTCTGGCGTGCTACAAACATTTCGCTCCTCTGGAGCGCGATGAGGCCGGTTGACGCATTTGCTACAAACATTGCCCTCCTCCGGAGCGAAGAACCTGGTGGGGACGAACGGAGTGCTACAAACATTTCGCTCCTCTGGAGCGGGATGTGGCCGGTTGACGCATTTGCTACAAACATTGCACTCCTCCGGAGTGAAGAGCCTGTTGGGGACGAACGGCGTGCTACAAACATTTCGCTCCTCCGGAGTGAAGAGCGCGTTGGGGCGAATGGCGTGCTACAAACATTGCACTCCTCCGGAGTGAGAACGTGATCAGAAAAAAATGCTGCAAACATTTCACTCCTCCGGAGTGAAGAACGGCACGACCACACCTTTGTATATTCGTATTCGCCACGCGCCATTTCAGGCTATTCGAGCGACAAGAT
>JANMUW010000526.1:0-8229 GCA_031392105.1 Acidobacteriota bacterium
TAAGGCTGTCGCTGCTGATCGAGATCAGAGATCATCGGATCATATTCGTACTGCTCGTATGCGCCGGTCGGATAGACGATCTTGTCGAGCTCACCGTACACGTTATAGCCGAACTTGTACTTGCTTCCATCAGGCAGGACGACCTCGGACAGAACGACGGGATTGAATAGCTGGCCAGCCGATTGACCGTTCCCCAGGACGAGTACCGGAACCGGGAATGGAGGAATCTCAGTTTCGTCTTCGGGTGGCACATAGACCGACTGAAACAGTGATTGTCCGGCGGCCTGCTGTTGTGGAAAGTTTCCTCCGTTCGAATCAGTCGGCGGGTCCGCGGGGTTCGGGAGAAAATGGCTCGCGACGTAACGAAGTGACGGAGTGTTTCCTCCATTCGGTGTTAGCGTTTCGGATAGATTTCTCCACTTAAAAATATAAGTTCTTGGTGCGCCGCCGATGCCGGGAATCGAGTACGAATAATCCTGAGCCTGCGGATTCGCCGGAAGCGGATTCGAAATAACGCGCCCGAGCGTATCGGTCCACTGCCGCGTTCCTTCGTTGTAGACCATCGTGTTGCCGTGCCGGTCGATCAGGGACGAGGTTGGATGACCAAGGACATATCGCGTTCCGTCCGGCATGAAGAGTGTTCCAGTGTCGACCCCGGTGCTGTCGTATCGCATTCGCGAACCGTCGACGGCGTAGAATGTTCCGGTCATGTCGATCTGCGAACTGATGTAGAAGCGGTCGCTCTTTCTAAATTCGTGTGACGAACCGCCCGGCATGTGGATAGTGACGCGGGCTATCCGGTAATCCCAGCAGCAACTCGCCGGACGTCCGTCGTAGCTATATATCTCGTCGTATTTCGGCCACTCGATCTTCGGCAGATCGAGTCCGCTCTTCCAGCCCGACTTTGAATGCTCGGCGTAGAGCACCTGGGTCACGCTTTGTTTCACGTAGTACGGAGATGGAGCGACGATGAAATTCTTCACCGCTTTCAGGTGGTCGATCCGCCAAACGGTAGATGAATATGTAAGGCCGATGGGAAGACTTGACCCGCGACCAGGGAACGTGGCAATCGGCACTGAGAGCGAGACGGTCGCGCCTTCATTTACTTCGCCTTGAGTAAATTTGACGTTTGTTCCGTCACTCTGAGATTTGGCGTAAGCGACTAACAAAAATAGCCAGGTGAAGATTTGAAAGGAACGAGTGATCGAATGAAGAAGTGTGGGAGAAATTTGTAGCATGATTTAACCTCAACGCTGAAAAAAAGTTGATCGAGAAGCTACTGGGCAGTTTCTCTGTTTCGGGATCTTCCGCGAATCCGGTGGTTACTTTTCAGCGAGCGAAACCACGGCTTACACGGAATGCACGAACAAGTCGATCGAGTTCAGCTGCGGAAGGCGCGGCCGAAACTGTTCCGCCCTCCGGCGTTATCTTCGATAGTACGCAGGGACCGGAATGTCGTCGGGGATCCCCCACTGAACTTGTCTCAACGAGTTGCCGAGAGCCGACTGGCGTATGTACCAATTGCCATTTGAATTTCGCCAGACAGCGATGTCGGTCTTCCCGTCGCCGTCGTAATCGTTCTGAACCGGAAGGTCGGCGGATTGCTGCCAGTTGATGTTTACGGTCTGGCCGTTCGAGCTTTGACGGATCGTCCAGGTGGCTCCGTTCCGGACTGCGTGGTCGGCCTTGCCGTCGCCGTCATAATCCGAGCTGACGGGTTGGCTGCTGGATTGGGCGACTGAAACCGTCGATGAAGCGCCGTTCGAGCTGTTTATGAAATAAAATTTCTGATCTGAGTTTCTCCAAACCCCGATGTCAGCGCGTCCATCGCCATCGTAGTCGGCAGGAGCCGGTACATCGCCGTTGGTTCCGTAAGCTTGATAGAAGCTCGCCTGGTCGGAGCTTCGGACGATATACCAGATACCGTCGGACGGACGCCAAACAGCGCGATCGGTTTTCCCGTCACCGTCATAATCCGCGGGCACGCGAAAGTCGGTGGGCGTTCCCCACGCGAAGACCGGTGCCCATGCATAGTCGCTCGATTGCAAAACGAACCACTGTCCGGTCGACGGGCGGAACACCGAGAAGTCGGTCTTTCCATCCCCGTCATAATCTCCGGGAACAGGTTTGTCACCCGTCGTACCCCAGCTCTGCGTTACCTGCTGGGAGTTTGATCCGCCCATTACCCACCACGTCCCGGTGGAGGGCCGCCAGACGGCGAGGTCGGCTGGCGGCGCGGCGTTGGCATTGGTATCTTCAACGGCAAGCAGACGTGAGCCGGCGTAGATATATTCCTTCGATAACTGTGGTGTGGGCGTTGGCGGAGGTGCGGCAAACGGATTCCAAATGCTCGGCACATTTTCCGATAGCCGGGCACCGAACCAGCCGATCTTTTTTCCGGTCAACGGATCGATCGACGGGAACCAGTCATTTTTTGCAAAGACTCCGATAGTAATTAGCACGACGAAGGTGAGCACTGCGGAAACAGTCAGGACTTTCCTTAGCTCTCCAGAGAACGGTGGGTATTGCAGAGACATGGGAGCTTCTCCTTTAGGATCCAGGTTGTAGATCCTCGTCTAGGGGTTACCGGATTAGAAACTCGTATCGATTGGCAAAGATGGTAGCAGGCGGTTTGAGAGGAAGTACTGTAATCGTCTTAATTTTTCGAAAGAGAAATGAAAAAGGCGTGAGCAAAAAACTCACGCCTTGGTATGGGAACGTTCGACGAGCTATAGCTCTTTCGGCATCCTTTAGGTCTACTTCAGGTACTGCATATTGAGCTCGAGTTCGTCCATCCCATCCTCACCCGCCCCGTATGGAAACGGTTCCTGCAAATTTGTTCGTGCGTTGGCAAGTTTCCCGAAGAATCCGATCTCGTCAAAAAGCGAGCGAGTATAGAATTGTATTGCTCGGCATCATACTGAACATACGACGCAGTTCAATCGGTAATCGTCGAACTGAAATAGACGGGTGTCGTCTTTCTACGCAATGTTTCGGGCAACTCGGTAATCTTCTAGCCGCTGAACGAAGAAAAAGAAGACACTCAAGTCCTCTTAAACCTCCACGGATATAAGAGAGCTCGTTTACGCCGGCTCGCCGCGTCGTCCGACTCCAAGCTGTCACACGAACCCAGGCCGATGTCATATCCAGGATTAGCCCAGATCGAAGAGTAAAGGCGTCCTTTTATATATATCTCAATCAAACCAAAGTCGGGCTTTGAGATATCTGACTTTCCAGTGACGACAGCGTCTTTGGTTCGCACCCCTAAATAGTCAGTTAAGTAGGCCGATGCCGAGTAGAGCCGACGAGATCGCATATCTCGATTCTTATCTAGGCGGCCGTTGTATCCAATGAGGAGAACTATAGAGTTGCCTGCTTCTTCGTTCGCAGCTTCGAGTATTCGGTTATTCTCCTCACAACCTTTTGGGTGATTCGCGCCCGATAACTTCGCCTGCGCGAGACCGTCTAAGTTAACTGAACCTATCAAAACGACAAACCAAAGGACTTTCCACATATTCCGCCTTCTCACAATCAGGATAACTAGCTTCTAAAAACCGCAAAAAACTTTTCGCGGATCCGTACGCACGCCTTTGACCTTGACTACAACGTGCGTATGTCGCAACGCCTCACCTCTGCCTTCGCCAGCAAGCCCACCTATGAAGCCGATCTGCGTCGCCGTCTTGTCCGCATTTTGGTTTCTTGTTAGGTGCCCTAGGCTATTAATGAATTCCTTTCCAAGGTAAGCACCGCCATGCTTGCCGCCATAGGTACCCGCTACATGCACAAAGAAAATGCTTACACCTTTGTATTGTCCAGACAAATTAAACACGAATTCATTCTTCCACTCGCCACTAAAATCTTGATACTCTCCGTGGGGTCTCTTTGCCGGCTTACGAAACTTGGCTCCGTTCGGAACGTAGAGCGGTACGTCCTTATCAAATGACCCCTCAGTATCGGTATAGATATGAAATACGCCGTCTTTGTAAAGATGATCCGATCTATCTATGGTTTTACCAAGGTTCTTTCCCAAGACAATCTTATAGTCCAAGTTTGTTGCAACGTCGGCGCCTACGCCCCCAAATAAGCGAGCTATCTTGTCATTACAGAGCTGCTCTCGGCTGGGCTGGCCGGCGGCCGGCGCCAAACCCTGCGAATCTCGACGCATTGTGAATGACAAAAGCCTCGGGCGGTGGCGAAAAAGGCGCTTGAACGGGAATCGGAATCTCGCTTTCGGCCGCCCGCACGCCAAGGGGAGTAACGAGAACAGTCGGCGAAGCGAATAAAGCAATAAGCAGTGCGGCCGTTAACCGACGATTTAGAATTTGGTGGACGGAGAGCGTGAAGAATTTGACCGCATTCTTCAGTGCGCGAGACAGTCTTGGCATTTAGCTCCCAACGGACTGAGGGAAATCGTAATAAGAGAATTTGTTACTGGAAGCTGTAGACTTTCCTAAGGCGGGAAACTAATGGGAGTTTCTAGCAGTAGAGCAATCCTTACTTCATCGACAATCAAGAAACCGAAGCCATATAGATTCAACCGTCGGACTTTCGGTTGCCAAGGGAATAATTTTTCTCATGGATATCGACGAACAAAAAAAGGCGTGAGCAAAAAACTCACGCCTTTGGTATGGGCACGTTCAACGCGCTGGAGGCACGTCGATGGGAATTTATTTATTGTCCGTCGGCTTTGCAGCGTCAAGAGCGGCCTTGCGCTCCTGGCGATTCTGACGATGCTCTTCGCGTCGTTTTTCCATCTCCACCTTGTTGGTCTCGTACTGCGTACGCTGTTCCGGTGTAAGAATGGCAAGGACCTGTGCGCGAACCGATTCGTGCTTGGCACGCATCTGCTCACGACGAGCCTTCATCTCCGCACGCTGGGCTTCTGTGATCTCGCCGCCGTTCTTGCGTGCTTCTTTCATCGCTTTGAACTCAGCCATCTGAGCTTCGGTCGGCTTGTTGGCTGCGTGAATTGCGCGCATCTGCTCTTTCTGAGCGTCCGTCAATTCGATACCGCGAAGGCCGAACATTCCACCACGCATTCCGCCGTGCCGGCCATGACCGCCACGTTTGCCATGACGGCCGGAACCGTCACGATGCTTTTCCAGTTTCTGTGTGTTGTCTTCCTGCGTTTTCGCAGCGTCCTGGGCCAAACCGACTACAGCGAAAGCCGTGACGGCGAAGGCAAGTGTAAATATGGAAGAGAATTTACTTTTTAATGACATTTTGTACCTCGTGAAGTGTTAATGATCCAGCTTTCGCTTTCGTGTGTTAAGACGCGTGGTTCGGGTCGTTAGCCGAAAGTTTTTCGGCCGTGGTTGTAAAGAAATGTAAAAACCGAAGCTTGATTCCTTTGGTTTGCTCGGTGTGCTCTGCGGCTAATCCGGTTTTGCCACAGAGCACACCGAGAGCAAACCTGGCTACAATTGCTCCGTCCAGCTATGCGAGCAGCTATATACGAACAATTTCAGCAGCCTCTTAACGTTGAGATAGTCCCCGATCCGTCACCGACCGACGATGGCGTAGTGATCGCCGTAAAAGCGTGCGGTATCTGCCGCAGCGATTGGCACGGCTGGATGGGCAACGATCCGGACATTGGGCTGCCCCACGTTCCCGGTCACGAGTTGGCGGGTCTGGTCGAGGCGGTCGGTGCGAATGTGAAAAGCTTCCGCCGCGGCGATCGCGTGACCGTCCCGTTTGTTTGCGGCTGCGGAAGCTGTCCGCAGTGTGTGTCCGGAAATCAGCAGATCTGCGATCAGCAGTTCCAGCCGGGCTTCACGGCGTGGGGAGCATTCGCCGAGTACGTCGCCATCAACCATGCTGAGACAAATCTCGTCCGACTGCCGGATGATATCGATTTCGTCACGGCTTCGAGTCTCGGGTGCCGGTTCGTTACTTCGTTTCGGGCGGTGAAGGAACAAGCGAGGGTCGCGGAGGATGAGTGGGTCGCAGTCTGGGGCTGCGGTGGCGTTGGCCTATCCGCGATCATGATCGCGAAGGCGCTTGGTGCAAACGTTGTCGCTATCGATATCGCAGATGACAAACTCGAGTTCGCAAAAAATATCGGTGCTGACGCAGTCGTTAATTCAAAGCTCGTTGCCGACTCGGTCGGCGCGGTAAAAGACTTGACCGGTGGCGGGGCTCATGTGTCGATCGAGGCTCTCGGCCATCCGGAATTGGTCTTCGATTCAATATCTTCATTACGCAAGCGCGGAAGACACGTTCAGGTCGGGATAATGGAGGCGGGAATGCACAACACGGCCATCCCGATGAATCTGGTTATAGGACGCGAACTCGAGATCATAGGCAGCCATGGAATGCAGGCGCATCGGTATCCGGAAATGTTCGAGATGATAAAGGACGGTCGCCTCGCCCCGGAAAAGCTTATCGGGAAGGCCGTCTCGCTTGAAGAGGGCTCCATTGAGTTGACGAATATGAATTCTTTTTCTGGGGTTGGGGTGACGGTGATAACCGAGTTCTGACCCCTCTTGATTTGGTTTACTTCGTGTGTTTCGCGTGTTTGTATTTTGAAATGTCGGGCTTTTTTGCTGGGATTTCGTGTGGCTCCAAGGTTTCAGTCCGCCGCGAAATATCTATAACCACTAACTCACACGAAGGCACACGAAAAAAACAGAACACGAAACAAGAACGACCGAGTTCCTAAAACCGAACCCCGAAGAGCGCGCAGTCATAACTGGAGGCTTCCGTGTTCTTTTCTTTTCCGTGCGTTCCGTGCGTTCTGTGGTTAGAAAGGGTCGCGCACCATTTGACCACGGAACACACCGAAAACACGGAGAAGAAGGCTCGGAATCCGGAAGTGTTTCGGCCGTTAATCAACATACAAACACACGAAACGCACGAAATCACGCGGAAATGAGAGCGGGCGAAGCAAGCGAATAGTGCTGCAACCTCGTTTAGGATCAGGTGGCTGTCAAAACGGAGTCCGCGTGCTCTAGAATTTAACTTGCTTGAAGGATTTAACATTTCCGGCCTTAGGTTGGTAAAATTCGGGTTTCGCACGGCGGGCTTTCGAGTCCGCCTCAAACGGACTGGCTAACAGCCCGTCCTACACGATATGAGATTTTTATCCGAGATCAATTCGCCCGCCGATCTTCGCCAGCTGCGGGTCGACGACCTGCAAGAGGTGGCCGACGAGGTCCGCCAATTCATTATCGACACGTGCTCTCGAGTCGGCGGCCACACCGGTGCTTCGCTTGGGGCGGTCGAGCTTGCGGTCGCGATGCATTACGTATTCGATACACCGAATGATCGGCTCGTCTGGGATGTCGGGCATCAGGCATACGCGCACAAGATTTTGACCGGCCGCCGCGATGAGCTTCACACTATCAAACAATTTGGCGGGCTGAGTGGATTTCTCCGCCGCGAAGAATCCGAATACGACACGTTCGGCGCGGGTCACGCATCGACGTCGCTCTCGGCGGCGCTCGGGATGGCCGTCGCACGCGACAAGAAGGACGAAGATTTTCACGTCTGTGCGCTGATCGGTGATTCGTCGCTCGCAGGCGGAATGGCGATGGAGGCCATCAACCAGGCCGGGCATTTAAAATCGCGATTGATCGTTATTCTCAACGACAACGGTATGTCGATCGCACCCGCCGTCGGATCTTTAAGTGGATATCTCAACCGAATCAAAGAAGCCCAAAGTTACCAGCATTTGAAAGAAGAGATAGGCGATGTGCTCGAAAGCGTTCCCGGGATCGGGCGTCATTTGCGAAACGCCGCAAAATCCGTAAAGGACGCGATCGCGGCTGCAGTGCTGCCCGGAGCTCTCGTCAATGAGCTCGGCTTTAAATACATAGGTTATGTCGATGGGCATAACGTCGCGAATCTCGTCCGAGCTCTCGAAGAAGCGAAGAAGGTCGACGACGGCCCGGTCATCGTCCACGCACTGACGACGAAGGGCAAGGGGTTTCCAAACCCGGAAAAAAATTACTACGCATATCACGCGACCGGCCCGTTCGATCCGAAGACGGGTTTGCCGTACAAATCGGGCAAGGCTTCGCCGCCCTTGTATACCGCCGTATTCGGCGAAACCATGTGCGAGCTGATGGCGGATGACGAACGGATCGTCGCGCTTACGGCTGCGATGCCGGACGGTACCGGCATCGACAAAGTTCTCGAGAAATTTCCCGAACGCGCGTTCGACGTCGGTATTGCCGAGCAGCATGCCGTCACATTTTGCGCCGGAATGGCGTGCGAAGGGTTGAAGCC
>JANMUW010000078.1:0-4554 GCA_031392105.1 Acidobacteriota bacterium
TGCTTATTGCTTATTGCTTATTGCTAATCGCTACCTCGCAAATACTTGCGAGAAATCGTTGAAGCCTTTGAACTCGAGAGCATTTCCGCTCGGGTCAAGGAAGAACATTGTTGCCTGCTCGCCAACTTCACCGGCGAAACGGATCTTTGGTTCGATCACGAAGGCGATTCCTTTTGCCTTGAGCTTTTCTGCGAGTGCCTGCCATTCATCCATCGGAAGGACGATTCCGAAATGGGGTACAGGAACGTGATCTGCGTCGACGGGATTTGTTGATCGAACACCGGCTGCGTCCGGTGCAAGATGAGTCACAATCTGGTGGCCAAAGAGATTGAAATCGACCCAGGACTCCGAGCTGCGCCCTTCTTCGCAACCAAGGACCTCGCCGTAAAATTCGCGGGCCGCGCTAAGGTCGTGGACCGGAAAGGCGAGGTGAAATAAATTGCCCATAAGATTAATGGCGGTCACACGGTCACCGAGCACAAGAGAACCTATTTCAAGTTTCTCCGTGAGCTCTGTGGCTAAACAGACTTCGCGATCTGCCGGATCGCTCCAAGATGATACGCCGTATGTGCGACCATGCCGATCGCCATTCCGGTCCGGTCTTCGGTCCATTCCTCGACTGACGCAAGACATCGAAGCACATTCTCGTACGACTTCCTGACCGTCTGTCGCAATGCGTCCCACTCTGCATCGTTAACTGTTTCGATCAGCCAACTGTCTTCCCAGTTCACGCGTTCGGTGCGTCCGCTTATGAATTCGCAGAGGCGGTCGAGATAGAACTTCGCATGTTCAGTTTGAGCCGCGATCGTGGTTCCGGTGAATTCCTTTGAAGCCTGGGCCGCCGACACCCCGTCGAGTGTAGTAAACAATCCCACCCCGCGATCCAGATAGGCGCTCGGCTGGCCTTCAGGTGAGCCTTCGAAACTTTCGCGAAGAAGATACGCAACCGATGCCGTGAACTGTTGTTTCGAGATAGTGTCCATCGCTGTGCTAGTCTCTAAAGTCGTGTCAGATCCAGTCGAAAACTTTGTCGCCGAGTTCGCTAGAGGCGTTGCGGCTGATTCGTTTGTAAAATTAACGCTCAGTAATTATAAGGGTGCGGAACCACATCTGCAAAAAGTGGCTGCCCGCGTCATCGATACGAAACGCGGCGGCCGGCTTGCCTTGCAGTTTCATTACGAAACACGGCAAACGGTTAAGAACTACGTATTCGACGAAGCCGTTGTTGCCGTCCGGGAATTGCTCGCCTCCGGGTTTCGCAACGCGCATCTATTCACGACCATAAATGATTTTCAACTCACCGTAGGTAAAAAGAGCTCGCGGTTAATATCGGTGAAGCCGACTTTCGGCGAGAGGCCATCGACCTCGCACGATAGGGAAAAGAACTCGATCGTCTCGCCCGACGCGGCATATCTGAAAGCACTCGGCATCATAAACGATAAAGGCGAGATCCGCTCACAGCACCGCGACAAGTGGCGCCAGATCAATAAGTATGTCGAGATACTACGCGACCTTTACGAAAACTCGTCACTAATAGAAAAACCGACTTTGAAGATCGTCGACATGGGTTCGGGGAAGGGCTATCTTACGTTCGCGGCGTACGACTACTTTTCAAACGGTCGGAAACTGGCGGTCGAGATGACAGGCATCGACACTCGGCAAGATCTGATCGACCTTTGCAATCAGATCGCGGAAGCTTGCGGGTACGAGGGACTGAAATTCGTCACCGGCACGATAACTGAAGTCCCTGTTGCCGAAACCGACATCCTCATCGCGCTTCACGCCTGCGATACGGCAACCGATGACGCACTGTACAAGGGGATTTCAGCCGGAGCCCAAATTATCGTCGCCGCACCTTGCTGTCATAAAGAGATCCGCCGCCAGATCCAGCCGCCGGACGTCCTGAAAGACATCCTCAAACACGGGATAATGCTCGAACGGGAGGCCGAAACGATCACCGACGGGCTTAGGGCCATGCTTCTTGAGCGGAGCGGCTATTCGACGAAGGTGTTTGAGTTCGTGCCCACCGAGCACACTCCAAAGAACAACATGATCGTCGCGACCTTGAAGCCCGTGGATTCCAGCGAAACCATACGGTTACAAGGCCAAATCGACTCCGTGAAGGCTCTGTATTGCATCGTCGACCAACGACTGGAAAACCTTCTTGCTTGACATAACATCTTAGTGAGGCTTATCATCTGAGTTTGCCTTTATAGGCGGGAAAGGACAGTGAAGTCATGAAACAGGAAATACATCCGAACTATCAGGAAATCAACGTAACGTGTGCCTGCGGTCATTCGTTTAAGACCCGTTCAACGATGGGTGAAGAGCTGCACATAGAAATTTGCTCCGATTGCCACCCGTTCTTTACGGGTAAGCAGAAGCTTGTCGATACCGCGGGACGCGTTGATCGATTCAACAAGCGTTATGCACGCGGAGCGGTCAAGGCTGAAGCTGAGGCCGGTTCGTAATATTGTGAAAGTGAGATTGGTTACCGACCGATACTAGCTTAGAAAAATTTGACGCCGACGCTTTGGCGCCGTTCGATTGAGGTGTACCAGATTACACCCGCGATAGGTGAAAAAGAGTCGGCGTTAGTTCTTTGATCACAGGTGGACTGGATTATCAACATTGATTGGCGGTCGATGTTCGTGCCGACCGAATCCGTCTTCGAGGTAATAATTCGTGGGTCGGTAATGTACCTCGGGATGTTCGCCTTGCTTCGGGTGTTTAGACGCCAAGCCGGCTCGGTCGGAATCGCCGACCTGCTGGTCATCGTAGTGATAGCCGATGCGGCTCAGAACGGAATGGCCGGCGACTCGAAGTCGATCACCGAGGCGTTGCTCTTGATAACCACGATCGTGCTTTGGGATTGGTTCTTCGATTGGCTGGGATTCAAGTCTCCTTTCTGGCAACGGATATTTCAGCCGCAACCGCTGCTGCTTATCGAGAACGGCAGGACGATCAAAAGGCATCTGGACCAGGAGTTTATCAACGAAGATGAGTTACTCGCGCAGTTACGGGAACAAGGGATCGAGGAATTCGCCAAGGTCAAGAAATGTTATTTGGAAAGTAACGGCCATTTCAGTGTTTTGACCGAGGTACCGAATACTCGCAAACTGGGTGGCAACGGTGGTGGCAGCAAAACCGTCAATAGCTAGACATGAAAAAGAAATCCGCACGCAGACTCAAATTTCTCCATTCGGTATTCGCCATGGAGCGCGACCTGATCGTGGGTGGTCAGGCGGTAATGGAAGGCGTAATGATGCGAACTCCTTCGGCCTATGCGATCGCGTGTCGCAAATCGGACGGATCGATCGTAACGACCGCCGACACGCTGCCGAAATGGAGCGACACGTACAAATGGCTTTCCTGGCCGGTGCTTCGCGGAGGGGCAACACTGATCCAGTCGATGGCCCTCGGAATAAAAGCACTGAATTTCTCGGCAGGTATCTATGAAGACGACCTCAAAGCGAAAGAGGAGCTAGAAAAGGAAAAGGTCGTTCAAACGGAACAGGTCTTAGTGGAAGGCACGACGGACGAGAATTTCACGAAAGCTCCGGTCAAGGTCGTAATGCCGGAAACAACCAAGGCGAAGAAGGCGAGTCAATCGGCGGGTGCCGTCGGATCGATCATTTTCGCACTCGGTTTCAATGTGTTGCTTTTCATTGTCGCTCCGCTTCTTGTGACAAATATCGCATTCATAGCGCTGGGTTGGGCGGACGCTCCAGTTATCGCGGCTGATTCGACCTGGTGGCAGACGGCGACGGCGTACGGGTGGGAGATCAAACCTCATTCGTGGATCGCCTTTAACCTCGCGGACGGACTGGTCCGAATGTTCTTCTTCGTCGTGATGATCTTTTCGATGTCGTACTTAAAAGACATCCGCAGAGTTTTTGAGTATCACGGAGCCGAGCATAAGACAGTTTTCACATGGGAGAAAGGTCTCGATCTGAACGTCGCTAACGCAACGCAGCAGAGGCGCCAACATCCGCGTTGCGGGACTTCGTTTCTGATGGTCGTCATGCTTGTCGCGATCGTGCTGTTCTCAGTGATCAAGTTCGACGCGCTGTGGCTGAATCTTGTCGTTCGCATCGCGTTGATGCCTCTCGTCGCGGGCCTGTCGTACGAAGTGATTCGTTATGCCGCGAAGAAGGAGTCAAGCGCAATATTTAAGTTTATGACCATGCCCGGCCTCTGGCTGCAGAACATCACCACGCAGGAGCCCGATGGTGCGCAGCTTGAAGTAGCGATCAAGGCTCTGGATGAGTCATTGAAACTGGAACCCGCGGTGTAATTTTTTTAGCCTCAAAGCACACAGAGGAGTTTTCTTCCTCTGTGTTCTCTGTGGCGGATTTTTATATGTTCGAAAAACTAGCGCAAATAGAAAAGAGCTACGAAGATCTGACCGAACAGATCTCCCAACCGGAGTTCATGTCGGACATGTCGATGTACGCCAAGCTCATGAAGCAGCATCGTTCGCTTGGTGAGGTGGTAGAGAAGTATCGCGAAGTCCGTAGGATGCAGGAAGAGCTTGTGGGTGCGAAGGAGATG
>JANMUW010000259.1:0-6864 GCA_031392105.1 Acidobacteriota bacterium
CTCGTCCCTAACAACTAGAACCTATAATGTGCGAACGCCTTGTTCGCTTCTGCCATGCGGTGGACATCGTCCTTCTTCTTCACCGCTCCGCCGCGTCCTGATCCTGAATCGAGCAGCTCACCGACTAATCGGTCGCGCATCGTTTTCTCACTCCGGCCACGCGCATTCGAAACGATCCAGCGGATCGCGAGCGTGTTGCGCCGATCCTTGGTGACTTCGAGGGGCACCTGATATGTGGCACCACCGATACGACGTGATTTGACCTCGAGCGTCGGGGCAACGGACTCGACGGCTTTCTTAAAAACCTTCAGAGGCTCTTCGCCCGATTTTTCGCCGATCTTTTCCATCGCACCGTAAAATATCTCTTCGGCTACGCTCTTCTTACCTGCCCACATCATGCCGTTGATGAACTTCGTCACCAGCGTGCTGTTAAAGATCGGATCCGGCAAAACTTCTCTGCGGCTTGCAACTCTTCTTCTAGCCATACCTTATTATTTCGCTCCCTTCGGACGTTTCGCGCCGTACTTCGAACGAGATTGATTTCTGTTGGCAACACCCGAAGCGTCGAGCGTTCCGCGGATAACGTGATAACGAACGCCCGGAAGATCCTTTACACGACCGCCGCGAATGAGCACGATCGAGTGCTCCTGCAGATTGTGGCCGATACCCGGGATATAGGTCGTAACTTCGATCTGATTCGTCAGACGAACACGGGCTACCTTTCGGAGCGCCGAGTTAGGCTTCTTCGGTGTCGAAGTGTAAACACGTGTGCAAACACCGCGTTTCTGCGGATTCGACTGCAGAGCGGGGCTCGCCGTCTTATATTTGACGCGTTGACGTCCTTTGCGAACTAATTGATTGATAGTCGGCATATTTTCGGTACAACAAACTTCAGTTTGTTGAAAGCTCAGCGACAAACTTGAAGTTTGTCGTACGTTTAAAAGGCAAAACTAACGTCTCACCTGACTCTTGCCGAAATATTTTCGGCAGTTAGATCAAGCAGCACTTAGCTGACTTAATTAAGCAATCGTTGTGTTAACCCGAAAGCAAAAACTTTGCTGTAGCGTGGCGCATAATAGAAGTGAATCAATTTTGCCCGATGCGTTGGTTCGCACCGATTACGCTACAATTCCTGTTTCAGCTTTCAAAAATCTACGCTGCAGTCGCTCTTGCAACCACATAGCAGGCCGAACCGTTCAAGTCCGAAACTCTAGATACTAGTAATTTCGTACACCTGAGTCAAGCGGGCTTTGCAGATTCGCTAACATTTCTTGTAGTATCTTCCTTTTCATTCAAACCACAACGCAAAACTATGAGTACGCAAAGCAGTAATAATCTCGAGACCTATTTAAGAAAATTCAACGAATCGGAGTGGCAGGCCGCGATCGACTCCCTTTTGCCTTTAATTCATGAAGTTGACCGCAATGCGGTCCGGATCTGGTTCCGTTTTTATCCTCTTGCTCTGGAGCAGTTCCTGTTAGCTGCTCCGGATGTTGAAGAAGCCAAGCAAAATATTGCTCTGCAGGGCGATTTCGGACTGGAAGATCGAATCGATACGTCGCACGACTTTCTCTACGGCCATCGCTATTGGAAGACTGTAAAAGCCGCGATCGAAGCAGAATCACAGGTTTTCCAAAACGAAGCCGTGGACCTCGGCGACGAGATCAAGCAAATAGCGGCAATGGCAGCGGACAGGCTGAAAGCGGATACTTCGCTACTGATCGCGATAACCGCCATCGGCTTTATGACGCTCAATCAGGTCGGGATTGACAAATTCAAGGCCGCGACCGGCGAGGTCGCGAAGCCGGCCGGTTTATCGAAGAAATCCCCGAACGCAATTGTTGCCAATCGCAAAGAGGACGACTCGCAGGGGCTCTTTGGATTTCTAAAGACGGTCAACAAGAAATACTCGGTGATATACGATGAACCGAAATCGGGTCGTTTCGATATCATGAGCGATCAGGAAATCGCCTCGGCGTCGGCGAATGACCGGTCGCAGAATTGGCAGGAAAAGGATGCGAGATGTTGGGAAGGCCCGGTTCCTGTCGAATGTACATCGGCGTCATGCGGAACTTGCTGGGTCGGAGTCATCGCCGGCGAAGAGAAGCTTTCAGAAGTCGCTCGACGCGAACGCCGGGCGGTTAAGGTTTTCGGGTATGACCAGACTGACGATCCGAAGCCGCTGATCCGACTCGCGTGCCAGACTAAGGCGGTCGGCAATGTAACGATCGTTATCCCGCCATGGAACGCGGTCTTTGGAAAAAAGGTTTACGGCAACGTCGAGGAACTCGAGTTGGAACCTGCGACCACATCAGCAAGGGCACTCCGCGAAGTCGTTCGAGGAGCAGTCGCCGGCGAATCGTCGGACTAAATAGCATTACAATTGGGTTTCAGAAGCGGCTCATTCTTGGGCCGCTTTTTTGTTGGAACTGAAGAAACGCATTAAGCTCGGCCCTTCTCGGCGCATTGATTCGGTACAAGGGAATTCCCCGAAATGTATTCAGCGGCCTTATTTATCGTGGATTTAGGTGTTTTTTGGAGCTATCTCCTGTGGAACGCCTATTGCAAAAATGGCATTGCGGCATAGTCCGTTAATCCGATCTCTCCCGATTGGAAAAATTATGACCACAGCAATAACGCAGATGTATCCGGCCCCGCACCTTGCGGATCACACTACCGATCTCTCGCAATCATTCACGGCGACATTGATCAACCGCGATCTGAGCTTGCTCGAGTTCTTCCGGCGCGTTTTGGACGAGGCTCAAAAAGAAAATCTACCGATTCTCGAGCGGCTTAAGTTCCTCGCGATCTTCGCAGCAAATCTTGACGAGTTTTTCATGATCCGAGTTTCGGGTCTGAAGGAGAAGACCGACCAAAAAGTCGAGGTGTCTGCGGATGGATATTCCCGACAGGAGTTACTAAAGGAAATAAAGACCCGAGTTACGGAGATGACCGATGCTCAAATGAAGTGCCTTTGTGACGACGTTATCCCTGCGCTCAGGCGGAATGGCGTGGCCCTGGTGAGCCACGAATCGCTCAATGAGCAGGAACGGGCCGAAGTTGACGGATACTTCAAACGTAGCGTGTATCCGGTCCTAACTCCGCAGGCGGTTGATCCGACGCATCCCTTTCCTTACATCTCCGGTAACAATATCAATATCGCGCTCGTCGTTCGTCCGAAACTGAACAAGCGCGTCGCACGAGCGATGACGAACGTCGACGAATTTTTTGTGAGGATAAAGATTCCGGTATTCGTTCCGCGGTTCGTGCCTGTTGGAGATGACGGCCGCTACTTGCTGATG
The DNA here is from genome assembly GCA_031392105.1 of Acidobacteriota bacterium. Taxonomy (GTDB): domain Bacteria; phylum Acidobacteriota; class Blastocatellia; order Pyrinomonadales; family Pyrinomonadaceae; genus OLB17. Next base: position 3,303 of record JANMUW010000259.1, read on the forward strand.
GAAGATCTAACGGCTGCAAACGTAAAGCTGTTCGCTCCGGAAGCTGACCCGCGATCGTGTTACCAATTCCGTATAACGCGCGATGCCGATATCGAGATCCGCGAAGCCGAGGCCCGGGATCTGTTGGAGGAAATGGAAGAGAACCTCAAGCAGAGGCGATTTGGCGACGTCGCCCGTCTCGAAGTCTCTTCGTCGATGCCGGCTGAAATGGTTGAATACCTGACGCAGTCGCTTGAGATAACTCCGGAGGACGTCTATTCCGTTGATGGCCCGTTGAAGATCACCGACGCATTCGAGATCGCCAGCCTTAACCGGCCCGATTTGAAAGACAAGCCGTTGACTGTTGCTATACCGAGTGCATTGGCGACCGACGAATCAAAGTTCGACGTCATCCGGCGACACGACGTTTTGCTTCATCATCCATACATGCCTTACAGCTTGATAACGGACTTTCTCCGGGAAGCTGTCGAGGATCCGGACGTCCTTGCGATCAAGATGTGCTTGTATAGAATCGGCTCCGATTCGCCGATCGCCCCGCTCCTGATCGAGGCAAGCGAACGAGGCAAGCAGGTCACCGCGCTGATAGAGATCAAGGCTCGCTTCGATGAGGAGAACAACATTGAATGGGGTAAAAAGCTTGAGCGAGCCGGAGTGCACGTTGTTTACGGATTGCTCGGTCTCAAGACTCACGCGAAGACGACGTTGATCGTACGGCGCGAGGGCGATGAGCTTCGCCGGTACGTTCATCTGGCGACCGGAAATTATAATCCGGCGACGTCGACTATCTATACCGATCTCGGCTTATTGACGGCCGATGAAAAGACGGGTGAGGACGCGACGGAGCTGTTCAACTACCTGACCGTATATTCGCAACGCGAGAGCTTTAACAAGCTCCTCATTGCCCCGATCAATCTTCGCGAGCGAATGATCGAGTTCATCGGACGCGAAGCGGAAAATGCGAAGAACGGAATTCCGGCGCGGATCACGGCAAAACTCAATCGGCTTGCCGATACCGAGATCGTAAATGCGCTTTACGACGCCTCGCGAGCAGGTGTACAGATCGACCTCATCATTCGAGGTATTTGTACATTGCGTCCGGGCGTTGCCGGAATGTCCGAGAACATTCGCGTCCGTAGCATCGTCGGTCAATTGCTCGAACATAGTCGTGTTTACTATTTCGAAAACGGGGGCAATGGCGAAGTTTATATCGGAAGCTCGGACTGGATGCCGCGAAATCTCGATCGGCGTGTCGAAGTCCTGACGCCTATCGCCGAGGACCGAATGAAGTGGTTCTTGAAGGAGCAGTATCTTGAGTCGTACCTTCGCGACAACGAACAGGCGAGCGAGCTACAGCCGGATGGTAGCTATCGGCGACCGGACGTGAAAGATGCTGAGCCTTTCAATGCGCAGCTTTCATTTCAAAAACATTCAAACGTTGTGAGCTTCGAAAATAAGCTCGCATAGATCAGTAACGGGGAGGGTGGTCCAATGTCCAGATATCTGATGCCGCGGCGGGCGGCGATCTATTTTTTAATTTTACTGTCGCTTGTCACGAGCGTCGTTGCGCAAAAAAAGAGTAAAGCATCCAAAGCGGTTCACACTGGCAACGCAATAATGTGGGAGCCGGTCAACACGCGATCACTCGATCTTTACGAAGGCCCGGGCGGCATTAACATGCATCCGGATCTGAGCAGCATCAAATTCATCAAGGAAGAAAAGAAAGGACACAATAAAAAGTTTCGGATCAGCGACGGCAGCGGGCGCATCTGGATCGCGAAGCTCGGGCGCGAAGCTCAACCTGAAACCGCGGCCGTGCGTCTACTGTACGGTCTCGGATACAAGACGGAGATCAACTATCTCGTTCCCAGCTTAACGATCCCCGGGAAAGGAACTTTTAAGAATGTTCGCCTGGAAGCCCGGCCCGATAATATTGATCGGATCGGAGAATGGAAATGGAAGAGCAACCCATTTGTCGGTACGAAAGAGCTTCAGGGATTGAAGATGATGATGGTCTTCATGACGAACTGGGACGTCCTCGATCTGCAGAACGAGATCCTGGATGTAGGAAGCGAGAATCATTACATCGTGAGTGATCTCGGATCGACGTTTGGAAAGCTGGGCAATAATAATTTGCCGATCATCTACAGGCTGGGCCGAAAGACAGGAAGTTCGAAACACTACGTCAGAACAAAGTTCGTTAATGAAGTCGAACGCGGCGAGATCAAGCTCTCGTATAAAGGGAAGAACAGAAAACTGTTCAAGGGCTTTACGGTGCCGGAGGCTCGCTGGCTCTCGGGTCTTCTGAACCGATTGAGCGATCAGCAAATTCGCGACGCGTTCCGGGCAGCCAATTACTCACCATCGGACGTCGAGACTTTCACTCAGGCGGTCAAGAATAAAATAACTGAGCTGGACAGGGCCGTCGGTTCGAATCTGGCGCTAAAATAACCGCATGCGAAACACACGACGTCTTGTTCTGATTGCCGTCATCGGCGGTGTCCTGCTCGCGATCGTTCTGATGCTCAACAGGTCAAGCGAATCGACTCAGCCTACGGCCGCGAATCGTCCGCCGGCGAGCGCTGCTGCTCCTGTTTCGGAAAATCCATTTATAGCGGCTACGACCAACGTAGTTTCCGGTAACGATGAATTCGAAAACATGAGCCGGTCCGAAGCCGGCCTTCAGATCATACTCCGCCTTTTTTTAGCGGTTATCTTATCGGGGATCTTAGCTTTTCGCCCGCGCCAGGACGTACCTCTGTTTCGACGAAGCCTCTTTGTATCGCAGACGCAGATCTTGCTCTCCGTCGTCGCCGCCGCCCTTATGATGGTTGTCGGCGACAGCGCAGCACGTGCGTTCGCGATCTTCGCCGCTGCATCGCTCGTAAGATTTCGAACGAACATTCGCGACCCGAAAGAGATCACTGTGCTTCTGATAAGTCTGGCTCTCGGTCTGGCAGCCGGTGTCGGCAGGTGGGAACTTGGCATTGCGTTATGTCTGTTCGCACTCGCACTGCTCTGGCTGCTCGAATACAACGAACAGCAAAATATTTTCCGGTCGATGGAGCTGACTATCAAGACCACGGATACGGACCGAACTCAACAGGTTCTTCAAAAGATATTCAAGCGAAGAAAACTGGATGCCGAGGTCCGCGAGCTTGACCCGCCCGATCCCGAAAAGGAAGGATCGACCGGCTCGATCGTATATTATGTGAATCTGCCGCTTAGCTTGAGAACGGACACGATGAGCGATCGCATATTGAGAGCTGATCCGACGATCGAAAAGATACAGTGGTCGAAGTCTAAATCCGCCGCTGATATCTATCAATAATTCCATCTGGAAAGTCCGTGTCGGAGATTAATACTAAGCCCCGCGATAGACCCATCGCGACTGGAGCGCAGGCATCCCTGCCCGCCTGAGTGCGAAGCACGAAACGGCTAAGGCTCGGGAATATTGCAGTTTGACGCTGCGGAAGCTGCAGCGTTGCAGGCAAGGATGCCTGCGCTCCAGTCGAGATCCAACATAAGAAAGGCTGCCTTACTTCAGACAGCCTCTTACATCGTT
>JANMUW010000301.1:0-2560 GCA_031392105.1 Acidobacteriota bacterium
GCCGTTGCCGGTCTGGTGGCCGGTATAGCGGGCTACGTCTCGGGTCGATTCGTTCCCGCGGCGATCAGCCGGACCGGAGACTGCACCCCACGCAAAGCCTATCAGGGACAAGAGAGCAATACGATTCGGTATGGCGAAGGAATCGGTCCGGCTGATCGCCGCGGGAACGAATCGACCCGAGACGTAGCCCGCTATACCGGCCACCAGACCGGCAACGGCGAGCAGAATAAGGAATATTTCGGGAGTTCGTTGGGCCGGCATCGTCTCGACGATGATCTTAAAAACAAGCGCGAAGGGAGGTAACGAACCGATCACCAAACCAAAATATGAAAAAGCTTTTCTGGACTCGATCGGACGGGCCATTAGTGATGCCTGGGTGCGTTCGAACTCGCTGCGGTAAAGAGCCTTGTTACGAGCGATCTCGGCGTTGAGCTTGAGGAGCCCGGCTAGTCGCTGTTCAACGACGCTGTCATCACCATTTGAGAGACTGGAGCAATGGCTTGAGACTGTTCCTGCGGTTCCGACTTCCATACTTCACCCCTCTTCAGTTGCAATGCACCCAGTTCGTCGACGGTAATCTCGTCCTCTAACTGCCATGCGAGATCGCAGGCCTTTGTGATCACCCGCGATGAGCCTCCGCCAAGGGCGATCTGTTCGAACAAATTCACAAAATCCCGGCGGGCTTGGATGTGATGTCGTTCGAGGCGACTCCGGTTGCGTCTGTTCAGACAAATCCGACCTAATCCGTATCGGGCACGCCCCGCCGCTTCAAAGAATTCGTGACGGCCTGCCTTCGGGAACCACGTGTTCCGCACCGCGTTTGCCAGGCCAACGTACCGCTCAACCGCCTCGCGCACATCGTGGAGATTTGAACTGCGTACAAGCCTGGCAAGATCCGCCGTGAGCGACTCACGACTATCGGTGAGACGCCGGTTTTCCGCATCCGAATTTTTTCGTGATACGAATTCACCACCGGAATACGCGTTAGTCAGGTAGAGGTAGCCGATTTCGACGGCTGCAGGTACCCAAAAAAGGAACGTAAAACTCGATAAGAGGATTCTTCGGCGAATGTTTGTGCCCCGGCTTTGCAAATATTTGTAAACTGCGAGCGGTGCACCGAATGCCAGATAGATGATGAAGACGTCTGTAAGGGTCATTAGACGTTAGCGAGGCAACGCTCGTACCGCGGAATGCAAGTTGGACTCGGTGGTCCGTTCTTGCAATCGGCAGCCGATAAACTCGGCATCCTTTAAAAATATAGAGAACTTGTGATGGTGTTCGTTCGTTACACGGATATAGCGAAATGCAAAATGTCACTCGATGCTTTGCACGATGCAAAGAATGCGGCCTTGATCACAACAACATTCTCACCGCTCGGCAAAAATACAAAAGCTGCGTCGTCTTTCAGACGGCATACCAATTGCACTAATGTCCGGCGGTTGAATAATCGGTCAAAGCGACAAGATTTACATACGAAATTCATACATACACGGTACGAACAAGGAGGAACGCAATAATGAAGGAAGGAATGAAGATCAAAGTCATAAAACGGGGCGAAATCAAGGAACCCGTTAAGACTGTGACAAAATCAAAAAGAGCCTCTGCCCGTGAGGTGGTTTCGAATGTGACGAGTTGGGTCACCGATCTCCAGGCTCGAAAGCGTGACGAAACCAAGGTCGCGATAGAGAAATTTTTTAGTCAGAACCCACGCCCGAGTGAACTCTAGTTCGCTCCAATCAACCTTTTCTAGAGGCGCTTCCTAACGGAGGCGCCTTTTTCTGCAAAAAATAGCCCGATCAACGTCAAGATTCCGGTATTTGAAAGAATTCCGGATTCACTGATATCCTAGCGTCAAACCCTAGAGTTTCTTTATTTCGGAAAAGATATGAATGATAATGTCGCCGTTGTTACTGGCGCGAGCAGCGGGATCGGTCGTGCGACGGCACTTCTATTCGCAACGAACGGTTGGCGCGTTGTTGCATTCGGTAGAAACGAGAGTGAACTTATTTCGGTTCAGGACGATGCTCGAGAAAGCAGCGGCTCGATCCGGATCCATTTAGGTGACGTTACGGATCCGTCCGACGCCGACCGGCTTGTGTCGGGGACGATGGAAAAGTTTGGCCGCATAGACGCTCTTGTTAACGCCGCAGGGATAATCAAGAACGGTAGCATCGAGGACACGACACTCGACGACTGGGACAAGATGATGAATGTGAATCTCAGAGCGGCATTTTACCTGATGCAAAAGTGCGTTCCGCATCTCGTCGCCAGCAAAGGAAATGTTGTTAACGTCTCGAGCGTAACCGGAACAAGGGCGTTTCCGAACGTACTCGCGTACTGTGTCTCGAAGGCGGCAACCGACCAGCTCACTCGTTGTTCCGCATTGGAACTTGCACCGAAGGGTGTTCGGGTCAACGCGGTGAATCCGGGTGTCGTGATTACGAATTTACACAAGCGCGGCGGCATGACCGAGGAGGCATACGAAAAGTTCCTGGATAATGCAAAGAACACGCATCCCATCGGACGTCCCGGACGGCCCGAGGAAGTCGCCGAGCTCATT
>JANMUW010000311.1:0-3463 GCA_031392105.1 Acidobacteriota bacterium
AGCTATCAACGTCATTCGCACCGTGCAGAACACTGGTTCGTCGTCCGCGGCACTGCTAAAGTAACACTAAACGACGCTGAAATCATAGTGCGCACAGGTGAAGCACTCGACATCCCGCTAGGAGCCGCCCATCGAATCGAAAACACTCCAGGTGCAGAAAAACTCGTTCTCATTGAAACGCAAACAGGCGACTATTTTGGCGAAGACGACATCGAACGCTTAGACGACGACTTTGGCCGAAGCGGCCAATTTTAGATTTTGGATTTTGGATTTTGGATTTCGTTCGGGCCGCGAAGTCGTCGGAAACCACTAGAACACGGGAACACCGAGTTGAATCCGCAATCCGCAATCCCAAATCCCAAATCCGCAATCAAAGAATGTCTCTATCGATCGAGCGAAAACTACCCCTGATCTTTTTCTTCGTCGTCATTGTCTTGACGGTGCTCGGCTTCGCTCTGTACGAGTATACGGGGTCGTTGCAGGATGCAGTCCAAATCGAAAAGAGCACGCAGAATACAATCTCCAAACTTGATGAGATCTTACGGCTGATGCAGGACATAGATTCCGGGGTGAGTAGTTTTATAATTACCGGGAACGACTCGTATCTCGGCCCTTACGATCGTGCGAAGCCAAAGATCCAGCAAAATATCGCCCAGCTTCGAACGATGATGACCGACACTCCGGTTGAGCTTGACGAGCTCGGCAGGTTGGAGGGTTGGACCACCGAGTATGTTGCGCAAGCCGACACAAAGATCGAGCGGCGCAAAATGGACGGGTTTGAGGCGACGATCTCAAGCCTCGGCAACTCGTCCGAAAGAGCAATCACTGCGAATATCCGCGCGTCGATCGACCGGCTGAAGACAGCCGAGCTGACCTCGCTCCAGCAGCGCGAGACGTCTCTCGATGAGAGTTTCTATAGAACGATCTGGGTCTTGATCATCGGATGCCTTTGCGGCGTTGTCGCCCTCGGACTCGCGAACATCGTGGTGTCCCGTGAGATCGGAAAGCGGCGAACGGCTGAGCTCGCACTGAAAGACGCGAACCGGGAACTGGAAGGCCGGATCGATGAACGGACAAGAGAACTAGAGAACGTCAACGATTCTTTGAAACTCGTCGCTAGCGAACGGGAAGATCTCCTGAAAAAGGAGCAGAGCGCGAGACGGGAAGCGGAGATCGCGAATCGACTTCGCGATGAGTTCATGGCAACGGTTTCACACGAGCTCAAGACGCCTCTCAACTCGATCCTCGGTTGGGCACGGATGCTAAAAGCCGGCGACCTCGATGAGGACCAGATCAAAAAAGCTCTCAGTACCATCATCAAGAATTCGGAGACGCAAAACCGTCTGATCGAGGATCTGCTTGATGTTGCCCGTATCATCTCAGGCAAGCTCGTTCTCGAGTTTGAGCCCATCGATGCGGTTGAACTTGTTCGAGACGCGATCCAAAGTGCGCAGCCTCTCGCCCATGCCAAGAACATCGAGATAAAAGAGGTCACCGGCGAAGCGCAAGGTTTGGCGATCTTCGGCGACCGTAATCGTCTCTCACAGGTTTTTTCAAATTTACTCACGAATGCGGTGAAGTTCACGCCGGAAGGCGGTCGGATAGAAGTGCATCTTAATGCTGAGGATGAGCGCCTGCACTTATCAGTAAAAGATAACGGTATGGGAATCACGCCCGAATTTTTGCCAAAAGTTTTTGAGCGCTTCAGGCAGGATCAATCGGTGACGACTCGAAACGGCGGTCTCGGTCTTGGGCTTGCGATAGTTCGTCAACTGGTGGAAATGCACGGCGGCAGCGTAAGCGTTCAAAGCGACGGCGTGAATAAAGGAAGCGAATTCACCGTAGTGCTTCCCGCACAGCATCGAGCAGATTTTCAGCTAGCACGTCCGGCTTAGAGTCGAGTTGATCCGCGTGACCGCGCCCGTATCCGGTCATGACCATCGCGGTCTTGCTTCCGGCTTTTTTCCCCGCCTCAACGTCGATCTTTTTGTCACCGATCATCCACGAGTTTGCGAGATCGATCGAAAAATCTCTGACCGCCGCTTCGAGCATTCCGAGGTTCGGCTTTCGACAGGAACATCCGTCGCAAGGCAGATGCGGACAAAAGTAAAATGCGTCGATCATTCCGTCGAGCTGGGCCTGCATCTCCTCATGGATGGCGTTCATCGCCGCCTCGTCATAAATCCCACGCCCTATCCCGGACTGATTGGTGACGACAACGATCAGGAATCCTGCGTCCTTCAAAAGCTTCAGAGCTTCGAACGTAAATGGAAAGACACGGAGGTCGTCGACGTTCGAGAGAAAGTTGACCTCCTCGATCAGCGTTCCATCGCGATCCAGAAATGCGGCTTTTGTTCGTTCGGTATCCGTCATTTGTGCTTTCTAATGGTTTGAAGATTCCAGACTCACCACTAGAATCTAACATCTAGAATTTCGAATCTATTCAGAAAGCTCCTCCTTCGCTCTCAGGAATACATCCTCAACCGAAATTCTCGTCATGCAGCGATGATCGATCGGGCAATCGCGAAGCATGCATGGGGCGCATTCGACATTCGCCGAGATGATAGATGCATTCTCCGAGAATGGCCGCGTCGTCACTTGATTAGTTGGGCCAAAGATCACGAGCGTCTTGGTCCCGACAGCCGGTGCGAGATGAGCCAGCCCCATGTCATTCGAGATCAATAAGTCGATCTCGCTTAATATCGCAGTCGCATTCTGGATATCTGTTTCGCCGGTAAGGTCGAAGGGTGGACGCTCCGAGAGCTCGGCCACACTCTGTGAGATGTCCTTGTCGTCTTTGGAACCCAGCAGCACGACGTTGCAATTCAGCTCCGCTTGCAGGCGATCATTGAGTTGGGCGAACCGCTCGGGGATCCAACGCTTCGCACGGGAATTTGTCGAGCCGGGAGCGAGGGCGACCGTTTTTCGTTTCGAATCAACTCCATATTGCCGGAGAAGCTCGCGAGCTTGTTCACGGCTTCCATCAGGAACCGCGAGTTCGGGCTGAAGGTTGTCGGGTTCCGTTACTCGGCCGAAATACGATCGTTCTACTGCGGAAATTAGTTCGAGATAGTAATAGACCTCGTGGCGTGTGTCTTTCCAATCCGGCATCGGGATCGGGTCAGTGAGAAGTAACGATCGTCGCTCGGTCGCGTACCCGAAGCTGCGTTTTACACCGCCCATTCGCACGGCGAGCGCCGACGAAAATGAATTCGGGAAGATGATCGCGAGATCGAACCGGCGTTTGCGTAAGACCGCGACCTGATCAAAGAAGCTATCGGGCGTGATGATCTCGTCGAAGAGATCCGCCTGATCGAGAATTCCTTTAGCCCACTCGCGCGTCTGAAGCGTCAGCTTTGCGTTGGGGAATAGAAGACGCAACTTTCGAACAGCCGGGATCGTCATCACCGCATCGCCGATCCAGTTTGTCCCGCGGACTAGAATTCTCATCTTTCACCGGCTG
>JANMUW010000365.1:0-3751 GCA_031392105.1 Acidobacteriota bacterium
CGGTTCGAATCAACCTGGATCCGCGACCTTCGAGACCGCGGGTTCCGAAAGAGATATTCGACGAGATGGTCCGGTCGCTTCCGATCCCTATAGAATCGAAAGAGTTCCTTAGGACGATGAATGAAGCGCAGCAGATCGTCATTATCGATCTGGATAACGAGCGAAAGAAAATGCTTCGTGCCCGTCGCGAGGAGTGGACCAAAGGTGAGGTACGGTTGAATGATCTCGCAACGGAGACGGGAGGGAACATTCGAACACCGTCGATTCCCGCCGATCTTTTTACTGACGCTGCCGAGATCGCCCGCGGGATCGGTTCCCATTACGACGTGACATATACGCCGACCAAACTGCTGTCTGAGTCGATCGGCAAGACCCGGTCAGTTTCTGTTACAAGCCGTTCTGAATCGCTAAAACTGAGAACGCGAAAAACGATAACGGCGCGTTAATGCTTCGACGCCTTATAGACGATACCTACTAAAAGTCCGGCCGTGTCGATCACGGCGACCGCACCGCAGCCATTCACATCGGCGAGTGCTTTCGCTTCGGCGATCGCCGTTCTTGTTTCCACGAAATGTTGAGGTGTCACCGGCCGCATCGCATCACGCACGAGGGTCTCGTTCCATTTTGCCCGTTCGATGCCTTTAAGATCTTCGAGCAATAGCATTCCAAAAAGCTGTTTATCCCGGGCAACCGGAAATACTGTCCGTCGGTGCATTGGCAGTACGTGATCGACAAAATTCAGGACGCTCGCGTCCGGATCCACGATGATCGGAAGCTGCATGACATCGTCGACATGTTGGGCACGTGCGGCTTCGATGTCGCGAAGTATCGACTTCGCGGAATCGAACAAGAACAGTCCCGCAAGAACAGCCCAGAGTCCCGTAAAGAATCCGTCGTAGCCGTTGTACAGGAGCACGAACAAGACTCCAAACACGACCAACCCGACCGCGATGATCTGTCCGCATCGTCCAGTCAGGATCGTCGCCTCGGTGAGGTCCTTTCCGTTTTTCCAGAGATATGCGCGCAAGACGCGACCGCCATCGAGCGGATATCCGGGAAATAAGTTAAAAACCGCGAGCAGGAAATTTGACAGGGCGAGAAGGCCCAATAGTATCCCGAGTATGTCCAATCCGCCGGCGTTCGCCGCTGCCATCAAACCGACAAAGAAAAGCGAAAGAAGAAAGCTTGCCGCGGGCCCCGCGATGGCGATGCGAAACTCCGCCCTCGGAGTTTCAGGCGGATGTCGAAATCGCGTCAGTCCGCCGAACGGGTGAAGCACGATCTCGACGACATCCAGCTTTTCCCATCTCGCGGCAATGGCATGCGCAAACTCGTGAAGGAAGATCGAGGCGAAAAATACAAGCGTGGTGCCGATTCCAAGAACAATACTTCCCAGGATATTTCCGACCAGGGAATTTACGCTCGCAGCGGTGATAGCCGACATCAATCCGACAACAAAAAACCATCGGTAATCAGCACGCACCGGTATCCCGGAAACATGTGCCAATATCGCCTGTCGTTTGAAGTACTCCGGAACGCCCATCATCTTTCTGACATGCGGAAAGAATAGCAAAAACCGATAAAAAGGAACGAACTTACAGGCAATTGCGTTCACGATCATTCCTGATCCGGCGAGCCTGAGACTGAAAATAGTTGTCGAAAACTGGCAATTGGCGTAGTCATTTGACGGCACTCCGAACCAGCCTCTCTGGTGACGCTCACCATCTTCTCGGCGATCGGCCGATCCCGAATTCGTTCGTGCCTTGAGATTTCTGACTAGGTCTGTAAACAAGCGCGGACCGTCGGTGTCGGAGGGACTCAAGATCGTACAGTTCGGTGCGACCGGTGATCGGCCAATACCGAATGCATTCGTGCCGTAAGAACTCTGGCCGCGGATGAACCCGGATCCCGCGGATAAGAAGAAAGCCGATCTATCTTATCCGCGTTATCCGCGCAAATCCGCGGCAGAAAACTTACACGAATCTGATTTCACTTGTCGCTAACCCGCCCCGCAAAGCCTCGGCCCTGTTGGGGCGAGTCGAGTCGCTCGACCCCCGGCTGGCGCGCCTTAGCGCCCGATCTTCACGAGCTGCGCGTTTCTTACGAGATTGCCGCGAGCGAGAATGAGCTTTTGACCATCCGCGGCGAAGGCAAAGTTGAAGATCTCTCCGCTCGAAAAGTCGGTCAATGGTTTAGCCGCGGAGCCGTCCATCGGCTGTATCCAGATATTGCCCACCGAGCCATGTCTGGCAATATACACAAGCGCTTTTCCGTCAGGCAACCATCGAGCGCCGACATTGAGAACCGCTTCGCCTTGCGTACGAAAAGCCGCGATCGGGGTTCCGTCAGGTACCGAGATCACAGTGATCGTGTTGTCCGCACCGATGAAGGAAACATATCTCGCGTCCGGAGAGAAGTGTGGCGAAACCGAAAATTGATTAGTCAGCTGGATAAAGCTTCCGCCGCGCGTGGGCACGAGTCGCAGAGTACGGGCAAGCGCATCACCTTCGCCCACCGCAGAGTCATATACGATCCAGTTACCGTCCGGTGCGATGCTCGAGTCGACATTGAATGAGCTGTCGTCGATCGCAGGTCTCACGTCCGATCCGTCGACTTGACTCCTCACCAGCCTTGGCTTTCCGTCGGTGTGCGATGAATAGTAAAAATATTTTCCATCAGCGCTCGATCGAAGTTCCTCGAGTTGGCTCGGCTCGGCGGTCACCTGTCGCGAGTCGGAACCGTCCAAGCCTACAGTCCAGATCCCCAAGGAATCTCCGGCCCTCGCCGTGTATCCGATCCGCCCATCCGGCAGCGGAGCGATCCCGGAGCGCCCATCCGCTTGGCCATTCGTTATTTGTCTTGCCGAACGCGAGTCGCCGCTTGCATCCATTACCCAAAGCTGTGACGACCGGGTGAACGGCACCACAAGAACGGCCCCGTCGCGCGTCACGCCAAGACTCGAAACCTGGGTGCGATTCCCGTCGGTGGTCAACCGCCGGGATTCGCCGGTGTCGAGCGAAAGATAAAAAAGCTGATCCCGCCTGGTCGTAACAGCCTCGGCATTCTTAGTACCGATAAATAGAAGGCCCTTTCCGTCGTAGGTCCATTCCATCCTGCCGCATGTGTCCCACTTTTCCATCGACAGCGCGCGAATGTTTCCCGTATCCGGGTCGACCGCTGAGATCGTGCACCTTCCGGCTTCGGTCGGGCTCTTCATATCGACGTCGCCGTAAGCGATGGATCTGCCATCCGGAGACCACGAAAGCCCGCCCCAGATAAAACTCCGTTCACGTCCTTGAAGGACCGTCCGCGGGTCGAGGCCATCTTTGTCGACTACGACGATCTCCGTCCGGGTCGCGTCTCGATCCGAACGCGCGAACGCCAGCTGTTGGCCATCGGGTGAAGCCGCGATCGTCGTACTGACATCGTCGACAAGTTTTGTTTGCACGCCGCCGAGGGTGGGAACGCGATAGAGCGACAAAATCGGCGCGCCTTTTTCACCGGCGACATAATAAATGGACCGCCCGTCAGGGCTGAAGGTTTTCGAAAGAATTATCTTTGTCGAAGCGGGAACGACTTCGACGCGCGTTGACTGCCCGACCTGCTGCACCCACATTCGCGAAATACCACTGTCGACCTCGTGGTAAGTAAAGTAATCGCCGTCGGGCGAGATCGTCGCGTCGTTCACATCACGACCGTCAGTTAATTGATGGAATGTGAGTTCGTTACGAACATCGAGCGCGGCGCGTCC
>JANMUW010000378.1:0-3309 GCA_031392105.1 Acidobacteriota bacterium
CTTAAAAGTTCCAGCGCCTGGCGTGAATTTGCGGCCTTGATGCTCAAAGCTTGAAACGTCCGCACCTTGTTGTGGCCTCTGACTTGTAAGGTCGCTCGTGGTAAACACCCGATAAGGGTCACTGTCATTGACCTCGGACAACGCAACTCGCTGCCCGTTGGGAAGCTGCGCCTTGTTATAGCCAAGCGCACCCTCACCGCCAACCTCTTTGCTTTTCAACAGAGAGCGGAACTTCGCGGAATCCTTTCGTTTCGCAAACCAAACTACGCTGTCATAAACAGACGCAAGCAGCTCGGTCGATGCGCTCGTGGTTTTAACGAATGAGATCACGGAGACAAAATTGTCATCCCCAAAGACCTCATCCATCACAGCCCGGACCCGGTGGACATTTTCATCGCCGATCTGCACGAAGATGGAGCCGGAATCGGTTAGGAGATCGCGGGCGACGGTGAGCCGATCCCGCAGGTAGGTGAGGTAGCTGTGGATGCCGTCTCGCCAGGTGTCGCGGAACGCTTTGACCTGCTCCGGCTCGCGGGTGATATGACCGGCGTTGCCGTCCTTCACGTCGCGGCTGGTGGTGGACCACTGAAAGTTGCTGTTGAATTTGATTCCGTACGGCGGATCGAGGTAGATGCACTGCACTTTGCCGCGCAGCCCTTCGCGCTCGGCCAGGCTGGCCATGACTTGCAGGGAATCGCCGAGGATCATGCGGTTCGACCAGTTCTGGTCGTGCTGATAGAACTCGGTCTTGTCCACGCCTTTGGGAATGCCATTGAAGTCGGCGAAAAGGTTCATCTGCTCAAAATCTCCCTCACCCCCGGCCCCTCTCCCAGAGGGCGAGGGGAGCGAAGAATGCCGCAGCAGATCGTCGATCAGCGCCTTGGGGTGAACTTTCTCTTGAATGTAGAGCGGCGGGGCATGGACGACGAGATCGCTCCAATCCTGCTCATCCTTGCCGCGCCATACGAGCTGCGGATCGAGTTCGGTGTTGCGCGGATATCGTACCTGGCGCGGCGATTCCTGCTCTTTTTGCAGCACGGATTGATGCTCGGCCGTGGGGATGTTCTTCCGCTTGGCGTCGTCGTGCTTTAGGGTTTCGACGGTTTTTTGGTGGGACGATTTCTTGGCCATGATGGTCGGTGACTGGATCAGGAGTCGAGGGCGTCGGGATTTTTGAGGGACTTTTTCTCTTCAGCAGCCAGGCGTCGCTCCACTTTCTTGACGTCCTCCGCGGGCGGCAGGCTCTCGGGCCGGATACCCCGCTCAAGCAGCGTATTGCGTACCGCTTCGTTGTTGCTGATGTGTTCGTTGGAGATTGCCCGCTCGGTGGCAAGCTGATGCTCGCGCGTATTGAAGATGGTGATCTCAGTGGCGAAGTCTTTGGCCTTGAGGATGATGGTCGGAGCAAAGTCAGCCAGTGGACGGCTGTCCGGCACTTTCCAATGGGCTTTCATGATCTGCGTCGATTTACTGAAGAGCGCCTGATCGCCCTTACTGCGGATCAGGGCGAAATCCTGGTTGCCGCCGGTCTGCTCGTAGATGACCTGAGAAAGTTCTTTTTCGGTAATGGTGAGTTTTTTGCGCGCCGAAACGCGCTCGGCCTCCAGCAGGCGCTGCTCGATGAGTTCTGCGCGCCGGGTCTGAATGGCGAAATAAGTTTGGGCGAAAGCGATTTCCTGCTTCTTAGGGTCGCCGTTCTGGGCGACCAGATAGCAGGCGTAGCGGGTGAGCATGATGTCATCGACTTCGCGCTGGCTGCCTGAACCGAGATCGACCATTTTCCTGACGTCAGGAAAATGGTCCTGAACTTCATGGCCGGAAACCTCACAGGCGGTTCTGGCCTTGGAAACGACATTGAGGAAGTTTTCCCACTTCGTATAGCCCAGAAGGTGTTGAATGTCACGAGCCAACCAAAACTCAACACCATTTTCGGCTTGCTGCGCATGTGCCTCAAAGGAGTCGGTGAGGGAGTGAATTAGATCAGTTTTCATTGGCAAGCCTTTCGATCATCTTGTTGAACTCAGCCTCGACCTTGGCCGTGAAATCAGACTCAATCTGATAAACCTCGGTGAATTCGGCGAACGCCCAGCGTCCGTAGGTAACGAGATGATTCACGCCGGGCACCCAGTAGGTGTCCATCGTGGATTTCTTTTCTTTCGCGTCTTCGCGCCGATAGCCCTTGATTTCGACGATTAGATGCAGCAGGTCGTCGGGGCCATGGCCGTCATCCACGAGCACGATGAAGTCCGGCAAATATTTACGCATCTCTGAACCGTAGCGATACGGCACTTCGAGGCCGAGGTTGTGGTTTTTCACATAGGCGCGAACATTGGGATGCGATTCCGCCACGCGGCAGAACTCGCCTTCCCAGTCGCTGTCGAGCACGACCCAGTTGATGTGACAGGATTTAGAACTTGTTTCCCAGCGGTCGGTCTTCGATGTGTTGAAACGAACATGCTCGGTCGAGCCGATAGGGTTGTAGGCATCGAGCAGTGCCTTGATCGGACGCTCACCGAGAAACTTCCGGGTTATGGCGGCAGTGATTTTGTTACAGGCCATGTCCGCCAACGTCTGATACATCAATAGCCCGGGATAAGTGTCACCCTTGCAGATGAGATAGGTATCGAGCCACTGTTTGGTAATGCGCTTGAGCTGTCCGAAAAGGTGAAGTTTTGGCTCCTCGCCGGGATCGCGCCATTTCGTGTAGAGCAACCGCTGGGTAAGCTGGAAGACGAGCGTGGAGGGCCGTATGTCGCCCAGGTGCGCTAGGCTCATATCCACGCCTTGGCCGATGATGCCGGAGTTGCGTGTGATGGACGGCCCGACCAAATCAGGGTTGAGTTCCAGGATGGATTCGTCGTTGAAGTCAGCGCTCAGCCGCTCTTCCGGCAACTCGACGCGATAGCTCTCGACGCGGGGAAATTGAATCTCGAGCGCATCACGCTCGGGCCTCATGGCTTTGACCTGAACCGTCTCGCGCGGCGGCTGCGGCGGGGCGATGACCGGCTTGGCGGTAAAGTCGAAGGGAATGCCGAAGACGTCGGCGTATTCGACATTGAAGAGGCCTTTGTCCGGGCCGTCTTCGTTCAGTTCGTAGGACTGGCGGCGCAGCGCGCGACCGATCACCTGTTCGCACAGGAGCTGGGTGCCAAAAGCGCGAATGCCAAGGACGTGAGTGACGGTATTCGCATCCCAGCCTTCTGTCAGCATGGAAACGGAGACGACGCAGCGAATGGCGCCGCCGAGCTGGCCCGGCTTGCCAACGGTGTTCATGACCTCGCGAAGCAACTCTTGATCGGTGATGTTGTC
>JANMUW010000421.1:0-12387 GCA_031392105.1 Acidobacteriota bacterium
TTACATTTTGCGGTGTTCCGCCGACAAATGCCCAGTTTCCGTAAACGTTGAAGTTCTCCGAGACGAATTCGACCTTCTGCTTGAGATCACGCTCTACCGGTGTTCGCAACGCATCGAGTATCGCTTTGCGTTCGGGTGTTCCCTTCTCAGGGCTTTTGACGGTCTGCGCCGCAATAGTAATCGCGAACGAGGCTGCTACAACCAACACGAACGGGAATATCTTCTTCACACTCATCGTTTCACTTGTCCGTTAAGATCCTTCAGTGTCTTCGGCTATTTCTCTGTTTTCTTTTCCGTGTGGTCCGTGGTTAAGAGAGTTAGCTATCCACGGAACACACAGAAGACACGGAAAAGAAAGAAGACGAAAAAAACGGAGCCGTTGTTTGAGTTACGCCGCAGCGGCTTTCTCTATCTCCGAAAGCGCGGCGGCACATCGTTCGCAAACCGTCGGGTATTTTTCAAATTCACCCACCCGAACAGAATAATTCCAGCACCTTTCGCATTTCGCGCCATCGGCTTTCCGGATCTCGACCTTCAGGGCATCGCCTTCGTGAACCTCAACTTGCGAGACGATGAAAATATAACGCAACTGTTCGAAGTAATCGAGTAGGAACCGAGTCGTCTCGGCATCGGCCGTCAGCAAAACTTTAGCATCGAGCGATGATCCGATCTGCTTCGCGTTTCGAGCTTCCTCGAGCGCTTTCAGAACCTCGTCGCGAATCGCAAAGACGCGTTCCCACCGCGAGAGCAATCCGGCGTCAGCAGCTTCAGCTTTCGCGAACTCGGCGATATGAACCGACGGAACCGTTTGGCCGGGCAAATTCTCCCAAGCCTCGTCCGACGTAAACACAAGAATCGGCGACATAAGTCTGCACAGGGAGTCCGTGATCTTATACAAGGCGGTCTGCGCCGAGCGCCGCTCGCGCGACTTCGGTGCAAAGATGTAGAGCCGATCTTTGATTATGTCAAAGTATCTGGCGGACAGAGCCACCGTGCAGAAGTTGTAGATTGCCAAGTACGCAGACTGGAAGTCGTAATCTTCGTAGCCTTTCAAGACCTTCGCTATAACTTCATTCAGACTCGCGATCGCCCATCGATCCATCTCGAGCATTTCACTTTCACTGACTCCATCGGTCGTGATATCAAAACCGTCGAGATTCCCAAGCGCGTATCGCAGAGTGTTTCGAAACTTTCGATACGCATCTACGACACGCGACAAGATCTCATCCGAGCACCGCACGTCTTCCGTATAGTCGACTGCCGCCGCCCAGAGACGCAGGATCTCAGCGCCCGATTTGTCGATGATCTCCTGCGGGGCAGTTACGTTTCCGATCGATTTGCTTTGCTTTCTTCCTTCACCGTCGACGACCCATCCGTGAGTGATGATCTGCTTGTAAGGCGCCGAATTATGCGCTGCGATTCCGCAGCTCAAGCTCGAATTGAACCAGCCGCGATATTGATCACCGCCTTCGAGATAGACGTCGGCCGGAAAGCGAAGCGTATCGCCGCGGGTTTCAAGCACGGCAACGCAGCTCGAGCCTGAATCGAACCACACGTCAAGGATGTCGGTTTCTTTCCTGAAATCCGCGCCGTTGCATTTCGGACATTTGAATCCTTCCGGAAGCAATTCGCTTTCCGGCCTCGAATACCACGCGTCCGACGTTTCCTTAGCAAAAATATCGGCGACGTGATCGATGATCTTCGGATCGGCTATCGCTTCGTCACACGCCTGGCAATAAAAGACAGGGATCGGCACTCCCCACGAACGCTGACGCGAGACGCACCAGTCGGGCCGGCCCTTGAACATATTCGCCATCCGGCCTTCGCCCCACGCCGGATGCCACCGGACGAGTTTTATCTGCTCAAGTGCTTGCTCGCGGAGCGGTTTCGTATTTTGGATTTTGGATTTTGGATTTTGGATTTCGTTGTTCGCATCGGACTGCTGCGCGTCGAATTCCGCATTCCGCGTTCCGCGTTCCGCATTCGAATTGATCTCGTCCATAGAGACGAACCACTGCGGCGTCGCGCGAAAGATGACTGGATTCTTGCATCGCCAGCAATGCGGATATCGATGCTGGTATTTTTCGGAAAACAGCAGCATCCCCCGTTCGCGTAGGAACTCGACGATCTTCGGATTCGCGTCAAAAATATTCATCCCGCCAAAGTGTTCGACCTCGGCGATAAAATTTCCCGCGGCGTCGACGGGATTGTAGATCTCAAGCCCGTATTTTTTTCCGATATGAAAGTCGTCCGTGCCGTGGCCGGGTGCAGTGTGAACGCAGCCGGTTCCGGATTTCCCCGCCGCCTTATTTTCAAAACGTACATCGAGCTCCACCTCGGCGTCAGCTTCTCCAAACGTCACATGCTCGCCATTCATGATCAGCGACGTTCGATCGATCCAAGGGTGTTTAGCTTCGAGCCTATCGAGTTTTGCACCTTTAAATCGCGCGATCTCTTCGTATTCGGCGAAGCCTGCCGTTTCCGTAAACGCCTTCGCTAATTCAGACGCGACGATAAAAACCTCGGCGTCCGAAACTTCGATCGCGGAGTAATCGAATTCCGGATGAACGGCGATTCCCATGTTCGCCGGAAGCGTCCACGGTGTCGTTGTCCAGATCACGAGAAAAACATTTTTCCCTGCGAGAGCTCCGTCGATCTGCGCCGGATCCGACTTCAGCGGAAACTTTACATAAACGGATGGCGACGTATGTTCTTTATATTCGACTTCAGCTTCAGCCAGAGCGGTCTGATCGTGGATGCACCAGTACACAGGACGAAGTCCCTTGTAAACGTATCCGCGTTCGAGAAACTTTCCGAAGAGCCGGGCTGTCGATGATTCGTACTCGGGCGACATCGTCAGATATGGCGTGTCCCATTCGCCAAGGATCCCAAGTCGTTGGAAGTCGCGCGTCTGCCCGTCCATTGCATGTTCCGCGTGCTCGCGGCAGATCCGTCGAAACGTCGCGACCGGCAGATCGTTCTTGTTCTTTCCTTTTTCGGTGAGTTTCTTCTCGACCAGAGTTTCGATCGGCAAACCGTGGCAGTCGTAGCCTGGAACGTACGGCGCTTCGAATCCCATCATCGAACGCGTCTTCACGACGAAGTCCTTGAGGATCTTGTTGAGAGCGGTTCCGATGTGAATGTCGGCGTTCGCGTACGGCGGGCCGTCGTGCAAGATGAACTTTTCGCGTCCGCTGCGTGCTTTCAATATCTGTTCGTACAGGCGCATTTCCTTCCATTTCTTCAGGCGAGCCGGTTCGCTTTGCCCGAGGTTCGCTTTCTGCGAGAACGCGGTCTTTGGAAGGTTTACAGTTTTCTTTAAATCCAATGGTTCGGTCATACGTCAGTGGTCAGCGCTAAGGTCTTCGGTTTTGCTCTTCGGCTTATGGTCTTTGGTGTTCGGTCTTTCGTTGGGGCTTTGAAATTTCAAATTTGAAATCTAAATCGGAATCAAGCGTGACCAAAATGAAAAGCCCCAAGCCTTACGTTTGGCTTGGGACTCAGGCAAATCGATATTCGCCGCTCAGCTTTCGCTGGGCAAAGTCCCTTTACTTATCGTGCTAATGGGCGATGGCCTCCGCATAATTCGTTACCTACCTTACCATAATCAGTCGCGATTACTCCTCTTCAACCGTGCACAGGAAGGGATATTCCCTCGCTCTCGCAAGGTTTATCGCTTTCTCCGATTTCATGGTCGCGACCTCATAAGGGTAGATCCCGGCGATGCCGACGCCTTCGTTATGCACCTTCAGCATTATCGAAAATGCCTCTGGCTCGGTGCGATTAAACACGTATTCAAGGACGAAAACGACGAACTCCATCGTCGTGAAGTCATCGTTATGCAGAAGAACCTTGAATAATTTTGGCTTTTCGAGCTTTGTCTCGGACTCTGCCAGTGTGTCCGTGTCGAATTCGGGAAAATCAGCCATTACCTCGATTCTGCCATAGGCTCTCGTCAAAAATATAGACACTGCCTATTTTTTTTGTTAGATTTCGAGTGCGCTGATTACTAAATAACCATCTCAACGGTATATTGCTGAAATTACGCCTCTATTGGGCGTATTTAGGCCTATTCAATAACCATGAGCAACTCGTCCCCATCGGCCAACCGTCTGTCTGAAAGCGAATCTGTTTCCGGTTCGTTTCGGGCGGCGCGGACGGGACGCGACAAACAGATCGCATCCGATGAACTCGACACGATCTTTTTGGGAGTTGGCCAGCACCTCCGTGACGGCCGTTCCAGTAAGGCGGAGAAACTCCTCACTCAAACGATCCAGGACTACAGCCACTCTGCGGAAAATCTCGCGAACTTGAAGCGCCTCTTGGCCTTCACGCTCGAGACTGTCGGCCGGTACAAAGAATCGCTCGACGCCGTTCGGCCGTACGAAGACCAGGACATGCGTGCCCTGATCTCGAAGGAGACCGAGGTCCGCGTCACAACGCAGCTGGCGGTTTCTTACAACAATCTCGGCGATCACCCTAAGGCCGTAACGCTCCTCAAAGAAACCCTTGAAGTTGCAAAGGAAAATGAGCTGAATCATCTGCTCGGGCCGATCGACAGCGGGCTCGCTCGCGTGTACCGAAAACTCAACGAGTGTGCGATCTGCCGTGACTATGCTGAAAAGGCTCTGGCGTACTTTCGCGAGAATGGGGATTGGCTTGGCATGTCCGAGTCGTATCGCGAGATCGCACTCAGCTACCACCAGGAAGGGAACAGTAAAAAGTCCCTGGAGTATTTCGACTTGGGAATTCAAATTATCGGCGACCGCTCGGCTCCGTTCATGCTCGGCAAGCTTTACACGGATATGTCGGGTGCCTACTGGTTTCTTCGTCGTCCGAAAGACGGGATCGCATGCCTTGAAAAATCTATCGGCTTCTTTGAAAAGACCGAGCATGTTTTGAACTCGATCATTGCGTACAACAATCTTGGCATCAATTTAATGTTGATCGGCGAATGGGACCGTTCCGAAGAAATAATCAAACGAGCCCTCGATCTCGCGATAGATACAAACCACGTTCATATCGCCGGCATTCTCGACTCACTGGGCGAGCTGAAAATATTGCGCGGTAATCTTGTCGATGCGGAAGACTATTTAGATCAGGCAGTCTCCCTTGCACGCGCGCGAAAGCGCGAATGGTACGCGGCACAAGCGATGCGAAATCTTGCTCGATGCTATCTCGCACAAGGCTCCGTGGACAAGGCTGTCGAGAAAGCACAGGAAACGATTCAGCTTTGCGGACAGATCGGTGATAAACATTACGCCAACATGGCCGGGCTCGTGCTCGCCGAGAGCCACCTCCATAATGACGCTCCCAATGAGAGTGAGATCGCATTGCGGGCGATCGAAGAGAATGACCCCAGCTCAGATTTCTTTGTCCTCGGAAGCATTCAGAGGATACGCGGGCTAGCTGAGCTCAAGAATCAAAACGTCGAGCTAGCGGTTCATCATTTCAATCGCAGCCTTACTATTTTTGAGGCGGCTGAAGACCTCTACCATACCGGTCTCGTCAGTCTCCTGATCGGCGAGAATTCTAGTGTCGACAACGGTGGCAGGGCGAAAAAACATTTATCTAAAGCGAGCGATATTTTCCATAAGCTTCGCGTTCAGGACCTGGCTGATCGAGCCGATACGAAATTAGAAGAGCTCAAAAATTTCAATAGCGGAGAAATGATGCGCGCGCCTCATCAGAGTTCTGCCGCTTCGCAGCTATTGATGGTTCGACTTGCCGAGGCAACCGCATCACGCGAGCTGCTATTCCGCGAACTCGTTGCCGTGCTTCAGCAGGAAAGCCGCGCGAAAAAGATAATCATTGCCGAAACGAATGACGGGCAAAAGCTTCGTCCTTTCATAACTCACGGGTACTCCCCGGCGGAGAGCACCGAGATCGTATCGAAACTCGAAGAAGCTTTGCCAAAGCGAGCGGAGAAGACCTTCTCAAGGAATAGAAATACCGCGGTGTTTCAGCTGAAGACCTCGAATGCCAAGCCGGCTTTTCTGCTGATCCATCCTCAGACGAGCGCTTATCTGAATGACGGCGGCCCGCTCACTCCGCTTCTTCC
Source organism: Acidobacteriota bacterium (assembly GCA_031392105.1). Classification (GTDB taxonomy): domain Bacteria; phylum Acidobacteriota; class Blastocatellia; order Pyrinomonadales; family Pyrinomonadaceae; genus OLB17. The sequence continues at coordinate 6,062 of JANMUW010000421.1, forward strand.
GGTCGTCGAGTTGGGCCTCGATGTCATCGCACTGCGAGAACGCGATAAGCGAACACCTGTCGAACAGGAAACGAGCCCGTATACATCGAGCAGCCTTATGCCGGGGTTCATACACTCGTCCCCCGCCATGACGTCGCTGGTCGAAGACGTTTACAAGATACGGTCTTCCGATGTGACTGTGCTTGTCACCGGCGAATCAGGTACAGGCAAGGAGCTCGTCTCGAGGGCCATACACACGCTCTCAAATAGAAAGGACAAGGTCTTCGTCCCGTTCAATTGCACGGCGGTACCAAAAGAGCTTGCCGAAGGACATCTCTTCGGTTATCGCCGGGGTGCTTTCACAGGGGCCGTGACCGATTCTCCGGGTATGATCCGCGCCGCCGACGGCGGGACTTTGTTTCTCGACGAAGTCGGGGATCTCCCGATAGATGTTCAGCCAAAGCTTTTACGATTTCTGCAGGAAGGCGAGATCCAGCCGATCGGCGAAAAGCGGCCGATCAAGGTCGACGTCCGGATCATCGCGGCGACAAACATGCCGCTCGAAGCAAAGGTTGCCGACGGTACATTTCGCGAGGACTTATATTACAGGCTGAACGTCATACGCCTTCGTGTGCCGCCGCTTCGCGAACGGCGCTCGGAGATTCCGCCGATCGTCAATTACTACATAAATCATTACTCGTCACGGTTCGGTAAACACGATATAACTTTTACTCCGCAAACTGTCGATCTGTTAATGGTGTGTAATTGGGAAGGAAACGTCCGTCAACTCTGTAACGAAGTGCAGCGTGTCATCGCCCGGGCGGTGGATAACGAAGTCATCACACCCGACCATCTGTCACCTGAGCTCAAGAGAAGTGCGAAGCCGCTGACGCCGCTGGTCGAAGTCGGAGCAAAACCCATCGCGACCTACGACATGCATTTCACGCCTTTCAAGAATATCCCCGACGGGGGCACGCTCGACCAGGCAGTCACCGAGCTTGAAATGCAGATGATAAGGGCCGCCCTCGCGCGTCACAGTTGGAACATATCGCGAGTCGCAAATGAGCTCGGACTTACTCGACGCGGCCTCTATTTAAAAATTGCCAGGTACGGCATCGAGAAGGTGGCGTGAAGACTGAAGCGCAATCATCCTCACCTGCATGCGTGCGAAGCACGAACAAGGCTTCAATTCCCCGAAAAAAGACATGAGTTGCACCCGGTTTTAGCCGAATCCGCCTACTCGAGGAAAATTTGCGCTAAAGCGAAGAGGAATATTTCTTTTCTGCTTCTTCGGCTAAAGCCGCCGTCTTCTAAGGTCGCATACCTCCGGCTTTAGCCGGAGGCAACTCATCGCTCAACACAACGCCGCGCTCTAACCTAACCTTCTCAGCTCGGCAATTATCTTCTCCAACTCCGACACAACCTTTCCAATCTCGTATTCAGTATTAAACCGCCCAAGAGAGAATCGTATCGAACCCATCGCCTTCGAATAAGGTATGTCCATTGCCGCGAGGACCTGAGACGGAATGTGATCCTGGGAGTTGCAGGCAGATCCTGTCGACACGCATATTCCCGCGTCATCAAGCCGCGCCATTATTACTTCGCCGTTCAGGTTTTCAAATGAAATATTCGACGTGTTCGGGAGCCGCAAATCCGCCGCGGCGGTACCGTTCAAACTAGCAAACGCGATCGTTTTCAAAATTTCTTGTTCTAGTTTGTTACGCAGACGGCGGACGTTTTCGAGATGCGTCATATCGTTGACCAGCTCGGCTGCGGCGCCCATCCCGACGATCTGATGTACCGCTTCGGTCCCCGCGCGCCGCCCCGATTCCTGTCCGCCGCCGGAGGCTGAAGATGGCAATTGAACGCCGTCCCGCAGGTACAAAGCACCCGTCCCTTTTGGGCCGTGAAACTTATGCGCCGAGATAGAGAAGAGGTCGATCGCGGTTTTGCTTAGATCGATGGGAATTTTTCCGACCGCATTCACACCGTCGACGTGCATGAGAGCACCCGACCGTTCTTTAACAATCCCCGCGATCTCGCCTACCGGAAACAGAATTCCGGTTTCGTTATTCGCGAGCATTACCGACACAACCGCAGTGTCTTTTCTTACGGTGTCGCGGAGTTGATCGAGATCGAGGGCACCGTGCGCATCGACATCAAGCCATGAAACTTCAAAGCCCTCGCCCTCGAGCTTTTCACATAATTTCCTGACGGCTTCGTGTTCGACACGGGTTGTAACAACATGCCGCTTGCCCGCGCCCAGGGCAAGTGCTCCCCTGATCGCCCAGTTGTCGCTCTCGGTACCGCCTGAAGTAAAGACGATCTCGGACTCGTTCGCACCGAGCAGACGAGCGACGGACTCTCTCGCCTTCTCAACAGCCTGCCGTGCGTCACGGCCGGCGGCGTGGGCCGATGACGGATTGCCATACATCGCACCAAGAAACGGCAGCATCGCCGCGCGAACCTCCGGGGCGAGCTGTGTTGTGGCATTATTGTCGAGGTAGATCACTTTTCTAGTTTCTAGTTCTAATTACTAGTTTCGGGTTATGTAGTCATAATTCACGTTTCTGGTACTAGAAACCAGGAACCAGAAACTCGAAACTAGAAACTAGAAGCCGTACAATTAACGCACATCGTGAGCGGAAACATCAAAATTACCGAACCTAACGGACGCGAGTGGGAGTTCGATCTCGAACCGGGAAAGGTCTATTCTATCGGCCGTGCAAAAGAAAACGACATCGTTTTGAACGACCGGCGCGCGTCGCGTAAGCATGCGCAGATCGCCGGCGACGACCAAGGTTATCGCATCGTCGACGGCTATTTTGAAAATGGCGTGCTGACGCGAAGCGTAAATCATGTATTCGTCAACGGCTCTCCGTCACTCGAGAAAAATCTGGTGACCGGTGACGTCATCGTGATCGGCGAAAGTCGCCTCGAATATTCGGGCGACATCCCTTCGGCGATACACATCACGCCGCTGCCGCACGTTCCCGATACGATCCCCACGAACGAGCGGCATGCTCCGACAGTCGTCGCGGAAGCCAAGATCGTGGATTTCGACGACAAGCCGCTTGGACACACACAGGTCGAGATCTCGGCCAATGAGATAATCGGACGACAGTCCCATCTTTCGATGGAGACGGCAATAGCTACGCCTGAGGAAATAAAAGATCTGCGGCGCAAAGCGGAGATCCTCGAATTGCTCTACGAAATGAGCAAGTCGTTAGGAACAGTCTTCGATCTCAAAGAGATCTTCGAACGGGCCACTGACCTTATTTTTCGCGGTACCCCGGCCGATCGCGTTGTCGCATTGATCGCGGATGAAACGCACGACGGCAAGATCCTGCCCAACAACCTTGTGTCGGTCGGCGTCAAGACCCGCGACGAAAGGCTCGACAAATTGACCGAAAAGCTCACAATCAGCCGCACGATTACACAAAAAGTAATGCGTGAAAAAGTTGCGCTGCTATCGCAGGACGCGAAGACCGACGCGCAATTCTCGGGTGCCGACTCGATCGTTTCGCAGGGCGTAAGATCGACAATTTGCGCTCCTCTGATCACCGAGTCGAACGTCCACGGCGTATTGTACGCGGATCGGCTTGATCCATTCGCGGCATTCTCACCCGATCATCTTGAGTTGATCAGCGCCGTCGCCGCGCAAACGGCCGTAACGGTCGAAACCGTGAAGGCGCACCGACGGCTCGCTCGCGAAGAAGTCGCTCGGGCAAATTACAGTCGGTTCATGCCCGAGTACGTCGTAAAACAGATCCTCGATAATCCGAACTCGTTTCGTCTCGGCGGCGTCAATCAGACGATCACGGTTCTGTTTGCCGACATCCGCGGTTTCACGGCGATATCAGAACGTGAAAAACCCGAGAAGGTCGTCGGGCTTCTCAACAAGTATTTTTCCGCTATGACGGAAATAATTTTTGATCACGGCGGAACTCTCGACAAATATATCGGCGACGGGTTGATGGCGTTGTTCGGTGCACCGAGCGCTTCACCGGCGGATGCAATGAACGCGGTGAAGGCGGCGGTGACAATGCAAAAGCGCCTTTCGAGTTTGAACGACGAGTTGAGCGAAGCAGGATATGGACAGATCGCGGTCGGCATCGGATTACATACGGGAGAGGCGACGATCGGTTACATCGGATCCGATAGACGATCGGAGTATACGGCGATCGGCGACACGGTCAACCTGGCATCTCGACTGGAATCAAGTGCAAAAGGCGGAGAAATATTAATGAGCGAGGCAACCGCCGCGGCCAGTGGGAATCTAATACCCGTCAATCCCCGTGAGCCCCTGACGGTCAAAAACCGCGTCCAGCCGGTAAATGTTTTCGAGGTCAGATGGCAATAAAAATATTGATAGCAGGTTTGGTGTCGAAAGGAATATAATTGGTAGATCCCATAATCCAAGCAGTATGAAGTTGAAGATTTCCTCATTAAAAAAGCTCGTGACCGATTCGATGGCTATTGATCTCGGCACCGCGAGCACGATCATAGCCGTGAAGGGCCGCGGTATCGTCCTCGATGAGCCCTCACTCGTAGCCGTAAATGAGATCACGGAAGAGATCGTCGCATTTGGCCAGGAGGCGGCCGACATGTCGGGGCGCGAGGGCCGCGACATCACCGTCCGGGCGCCGCTCATCGGTGGAGTCGTCGCGGATTTTGAACGGACGAAGAAAATGCTCGCGTACTTTGTGAAAAAGGCGAAGACGGGTGGATCGAATATTTCGCTTCAAGCCGTTATGAGCATGGTGTCGGATGTCACCCACGTCGAGCAGCGTGCGCTTTTCCACGCGGCGGAAGAGGCAGGCATCGGCAAAGTCTTCATGATGGAGGAGGGCCTTGCGGCGGCATTCGGTGCAGGTGTTCTGCCAAATGACAAACGCGCGTCGGCCATCATCGACATTGGAGCCGGAACGACAAATATCGCGGTCATCGCGAAAGGCGCGATCGTGCATTCGACCTCAGAGCGATTTGGAAGCAACGAGATCAATGAAGTGCTCGCGACTCATCTTCGTCGACACCGTGGGCTGCAGGTCGGTGCAGAAACGACGGAGCTTTTGAAAACGAGTTTTGCGTCTGCCTATTTGCCGGATGATATCGGCAAGACAACCGAGGTCCGCGGCCGTGACGTGACAACCGGCAGTCCGGCGGCAGTAGAGATCACAACGGGCGAGGTTTATCCGATCGTCGAATCGATCGTTCGGCGTATTGCACAGACGGCGAAGGACACGCTTACTGAGCTGCGGCCCGAGGTGGCGGCCGATATCTATGACCGCGGTGTAATTCTCACCGGCGGTGGAGCGTTGCTCGATGGCGTCGACCAATACATTCGCTCGTTCATCAACCTCCCGGTCGGGCTTGCCGAAGAGCCCCGCTACGCCACGGTCAACGGACTCGTGAAAATGTTCGATGATCCGAAGTTGCTCGAGAAAGTAAGCCGGAATGAGCTCGGGGTCCTGCAAAACGCAGAAATTCCATTCGAAGCGTAGAGAATCGCCTAGAACTCGAAAACTTAGAAACCGCCTGAACGCCGTTTCTTTGCGCTCTAAGGCGCGGCAAACTTCGCGACGCTTGGTAGTGGAGGAGAAATCAGATTTTTCTTGCCGCGGATTTGCGCGGATGGCGCGGATCAGAAGAATGGGATGCGCGCTTCTTGTTAGCAACGGAATTACGTCTGCAGACAAAAACTCCCCTCCTGGATAGGAGGGGTGCCGAGGCTTTGCGAGGCGGGGTGGTGGACAAGAAGAATCAGATTCTTTGCTCCACCACCCCGTCAGCCGAAGCGGCTGCCACCCCTCCTATCCAGGAGGGGAGCTCTTTCTTATCCGCGTCATCCGCGCAAATTTGCGGCTAGAAGTTCTTACGGAACGTAGGCATTCGGTATCGGCCGATCACCTGTCGCACCGAATTGCACGATCTGTGTTCCGGCTGTCGATCTCGCAATGAACCATGTCGCACTCGATGGACGGAACACCGTTGCGTCGAACTTTCCGTCGCCGTCGTAATCTCCCGGCGAAGGAATGTCACCGTTCGTGCCGAACGGGAATCCGAAGAACGAGAAGTCCTCGCTGCGCACGATCAACCACTCACCCGTCGATGGCCGCCAGATCGCGACGTCGGCTTTTCCGTCGCCGGTGTAGTCGCCTTGACCAGCTTTATCCGTCGCAGCTCCGAACTGCATCGCTAATAATCCCGCAGTGCTTCTCTGGATCTCTGGTCTGTGCAGGCTCGGCGATCTGGCTGATCTGGTTCGCGGGATTGTAGGCGAAGTTGTTGTCGGCGAGAGTCGCCGGCCGAAGACTCATGTTTCAGTCTTGTTGGGCAACTCGAGG
>JANMUW010000448.1:0-3874 GCA_031392105.1 Acidobacteriota bacterium
TGAATGGTGTTCAGCAGGGTGCACTTCCGCACTTCGCAAAGCCTCGGCCACCCCTCCTATCCAGGAGGGGAATTGGTTGCCGACACTGCCCATGACTTTCGACGTGGTAGGAAACATACGACGGGACTTGTGCACAATCGAAAGAAAGAATCAGATTTTTCAGGTCCACCACCCCGACCTCGCAAAGCCTCGGCCACCCCTCCTATCGAGGAGGGGAGCCCTTGATCGTCGACCCACAAGTTATGTCTGATACAGTCTCACGCTTCTCAAATCGAGTAGACAACTACGTCAAGTATCGTCCGGGTTATCCGCCCGAAATTCTCGATCTCTTCAAAAAGGAAATGGGTCTCGTCGAAGGTTCCATCCTCGCCGACATAGGTTCGGGTACCGGATTGTCGACGAAGCCGTTTCTCGAACACGGCAACACGGTCTACGGTGTCGAACCGAACGCCGCGATGCGTGCGGCGGCGGAAGAGTATCTCGGAGATTTCCCGAACTTTATCAGTCATGACGGGACGGCTGAGAACACAAATCTGGGCGACGCCTCGATGGATTTCGTCATTGCGGCCCAGGCGTTCCATTGGTTCGACGCCGGCAAAACTCAAAGTGAATTTCGACGCATCTTAAAACCTGGCGGATACGTCGCGTTGATTTGGAACGAGCGTCAGCTGGATACGACCGAGTTTCTCCGCGAATACGAGAAACTACTTCTCAAATATGCGAACGATTATGAAAATGTCCGGCACGAGAATATAGATCAGGAAAAGCTCGGAGCCTTCTTCCGGACGGGATTTGCTCAAGCCACGTTCCCGAATGAGCAGGTTTTCGACTTCGAGGGCCTTAGGGGCCGCGTCCTCTCTTCTTCCTACATGCCGGCCGAGGATTCGCCGTCATATCCGGCGCTCGAAAAAGAACTCAGCGGCCTGTTTGCCAAACATGCCGAAAACGATAGAATCAAGGTTTTCTACGACACCAATATTTATTACAAGCAGTAACTGAAGTATGGAATCAGCAACCGAAACAAGCCCCGAGCCGCGTACCATTACGGTCGCACATTCGCCCGATTCGGACGACGCATTTATGTTCTACGGCCTCGCGACCCACAAGCTTGAGACCGATGGCATCAAGTTCGAACACACACTTAAAGACATCCAGACGCTTAACGAGGACGCAAAGAACGGCGTCTTTGACGTGACGGCGATCTCATTCCACGCCTACGCGTATGTTTCGGACAAGTACGCCCTGCTCCCACACGGAGCGAGCATCGGGGACAAGTACGGTCCGATCCTGGTTGCGAGAGAACCCCGCGGTGCAGACGAGATCGGCGATATGAAGATCGCGATCCCGGGCGAGCTGACGAGTGCGTTCCTCGCGCTGCGGCTTTTCAATTCGAAATTCGAATACGAGGTCTATCCTTTCGATCAGATAATCGACGCGGTGCAAAAAGGCAAGGTCGACGCCGGCCTGCTCATACATGAGGGTCAGCTTTACTACAAGGAACTCGGGCTGGCCAAGGTTCTCGACCTCGGCGAATGGTGGCACGAGAAAACAGGCCTTCCCTTGCCGATGGGCGGGAACGCGATCAAACGCGAACTCGGCGGCGACTTGATGAAGAGGGTCTCACGACACCTTCATCGCAGCATCATGTATTCGATGGAGAACCGCGAAGACGCGCTCCAGTACGCGATGCAGTTCGCCCGCGACATGGCTCCAGAAGTTGCTGACCGCTTCGTCGCGATGTGGGTCAATGAATTGACGCTCGATTACGGCGAACGCGGCAAAGAAGGCGTGCGGCGTTTGCTCGCAGAAGGCTATGAAGCGGGAATAATCCCGCACAAGGTTGAAGTCGAGTTCGTAGACTAGCGAGTACTTTTTAAACGCAGAGATCGCGGAGAACGCGGAGGACAACTTTTGGGTTTCTTCTCCGCGATCTCCGCGATCTCCGCGTTTAAAGTCTCTCGAAACCAAAACTCCGGAAATCGACACAGATGGGTGGCGGCCCCGCCATGAATGGTTTGTGATATTCTCTCCCCGCTAACCGCTCACCCGGCCGCCGAAAATCTATGATGATCTTTCGCCGCCAAACATTGATCGCCGCCCTGTTGCTATTCTCGCTGTTTTGCTTTCAACCGGCCCTTCTCGTTGCGCAGAGGCCGGCAACGGCGGCGGACCAAAAAAAATACGATCAGGCGGTCGCTCTTTTTCGCGAAGCCAACGCCGTTCCGGAAACGGCCGCGCCCGATCAACGACGTGCGGCGATCAAGAAGTTTCTTTCCGCTGCGGATATCTTTCGCACTATCGGCAGCCGGGGTGAGGAAGCAAACTCTCTAAATGCGGCGGCGAATGTTCACGATGAGATCGGTGATAAGCCCGAAGCTCTCCAGCTGTTCTTAAGAGTCGCCGATATGCTTCACGAGCTCGGCGATCGAAAAAATCTTTCCCTAACATTGAACGCGATCGGCGTAATTTTTCTCGATGGCGGCCAGAAACCAAAAGCCCTCGAATACTTCAACGTTGGACTAGCGATACGGCGCGAGCTCAAGGACGAGCAAGGCGAAGCGTTGACGCTTGTTTTCATCGGAAACACGTACAACGCGCTGGGTGAGAAACAGAAGGCTATTGACGCATTTAACCAGTCGCTTGTCATCCGGAAAAGGCTCGGCGACAGGACCGGCCAGATGATCTCGCTTGGCAATCTTAGCGTCGTACATATATTGCTCGGCGAGAATCAGAAAGCCCTTGCGTACCTCGACGAATCTCTGAGACTGGCGAGGGAACTCGGCGATAAATCTGGTGAGGCGAGCTGTCTGCACAACATCGCCAGCATCAACGACGAATTAGGAAATACCCAGCTCGCGTTCGAACAATACAACCGTGCTCTCGATCTGGCGCGCAGTATTGGCGACAAGAAGGTCGAAGGAGAAACGCTCAACAATCTTGGAACGATATATGTATGGAGAGGCGAGCCGAAGAAAGGCCTCGAGTACTTTAACCGGGCCGCCCAATTGCGGATGGAGGTGGGAAATATTGATGGCGCTATCGAGACACTCGTAAACATCGGATTCACGCATTCGGAGCTTGGAGATAAAGCAAAGTCGCTTGAGATCTACAATATGGCTCTGCCGTTGGCGCGGAAGTCAGGTGACAAATCGATCGAGGCGGAAACTCTCAACAACATCGGATTTCTTTATGACGAAACGGGTGATCGGCAAAGGGCGATCGAGTACTACTACCGGGCCCTGTCGCTGCGTCGCGTCGTAAGCGACCGGCCGGGCGAAGCCTACACCCTTTCGAATATGATGCTTGCCTGGCACGCACTGGGAAACGGCCGGCTCGCCGCATTGTACGGGAAGCAGGCGATCAACCGGTTCCAGGAGCTGCGCTCGGCGATCAGCGGGCTCGATGCGAACACTCGCAAGATCTATCTTCGGTCGATCGAAAATAGGTACCGCGAGCTCGCCGGCATTTTGATCGAGCAGGGCAGGATCGCGGAGGCCGAAGAGGTCCTCGCAATGTTGAAAGAGGAGGAGTCCTTTGCGTACCAGCGCCGTGACGATAAGCTCGCCCGCGAGCTGCTCCAAACCTCGACCCTGACAGAGAGTGAAAAGAACGCGATCGCGGGATATGAAAAACTCGCGGAACAAATTACCGCGATCGCACGCGAGTACGGCGATCTCGATCGCGAGAGGATCGAATATCCCGAGGGGAAATTTCCGAAGCAGGAGCGGCTTGACGAACTCGAGCGGCGGCGGGCAGACGCTTCCGTCGCATTCCAGAAATATCTCGACGCTGTCCATCCGCAGCAGCACCACCACGTCCGCGAGGAAGATGGCCGCGATCAGTGCGTAGGCTCCGCTCATGCCCACCGTCGGAA
>JANMUW010000454.1:0-2857 GCA_031392105.1 Acidobacteriota bacterium
AAGAGGATCCTTGAAGCTTTTTCGCGTCGAAGCGACGCTCATGCAGGCAAGGATGCCTGCGCTCCAGTCGGGTGCGCTCCAGTCGCTTCGTTTGTTACAATCACTTCACATTATGATCAAAGCACTTCTTCTCGATTTCAACGGCGTAGTCATCGATGACGAGCCCATCCAGATGCGGGCGTATCAGGAGATACTTGCCGCAGAAAATATCGTCATCACCGACGCTGAATATTACGAATGTCTCGGGATGGACGACCGGTCGTTCGTCGAAGCAGCGTACGATCGTGCCGGCAAAAAGCCGGAGACAAATAAAGTGCTCGAAGTGATGCAGCACAAGACACAGAAATGGCGCGACATCGTGGCGGACGGAGTTCCGCTTTTCGAGAATGTCGAAAACTTTATTCGCAAGATGTCCGAAGAGTTTGCGCTCGGGATCGTGAGCATGGCCGGACGGCCGGAGATCGATCACGTACTGGAGTTGACAGGCCTTGCCGACTGCTTCGATATCATCATCAGTGCCGAGGATGTTTCAAATTGCAAGCCCGATCCTGAATGTTATCGCCTTGGGTTTCGCGAGCTCGATCTTGCCCGGACACAGAATGGCCACCTGCCGATGATCCACAGCGAATGTGTCGTCATTGAAGATTCGCCCCCGGGTGTCCAGGCCGGAAAGGCAGCCGGGCTTCCGGTGCTCGGCGTGACCAATACGGTCGATGCCGATCGGCTCCGCGCCGCCGGTGCGGATTGGATCGCCCGCGATCTCAACGACTGGTACCCGGAGTCATTTCGAAGAGCTTTCGCTTAGAAGGTGAAAAAGTGAGAGTGTGAAAATGTGAAAAAGCGCTCGCCACCGGCACTTTTTCACACTTTCCCTTTTTCACCTTTTTCACCTGTTCACGTTTATGAATGAACATTTTATCTCCAGAAACGACGCCGAGTCCGATCTCTTGTCAGCGGCTGCGTACCTCGCCGAACGAATAAAGAGTATCGATGGCCGCGCTGAGGCGATGGCGGCGGTCGTGCCGCTTTATCTTCAAAAGGAAAATGTCGATCTAGCGGCCGAGCTTTCGAATACGGTTGACGATCCCTTTACACGTGACAGGCTTTTGATCCTCGTAGCCGAAAAGTGCGCGGCTATGGAAGACGACGAGTATGCCATTCAGCTCGCCGATGCGGTCGAGGACCTCAGCATTCGAGCCGAGGCGTTCGAGCGCATCGCTCTCAGGCAAGCCGCTCGTGGAGATTTTGAAGCCGCCCGCAAGATATCCGGGAACATGGAGCATGCGGACAGCGTGCTGGCGGGGATCGCAATCAAGCAATCTGCGAAGGGCCTGGATTCAGCCGCAGAAGCGACCATCGATGAAATAGGATTTCCGGGCGCGGCGGTAACGGCGCTTCACGAAATCGCTTTGGACAAACTTCACAGCGACGCTGGGGACAAGGCGGTCGAGTATCTTGAACGCTCGCTCGAAAAAGCGCGCGACATAGAACAGACGGAGGAGCAGGCACGGGCATACTGCGATATCGGCAACGCGTTTATTGAAGCGGGCAGGAATGACAAGGCCATCGAAACTTTCGACAAGGCAAAGTCGACCGCCGAGACGTTGGACGGTGGATATCGTGACGTCTTTCTGGCGCTTGCAGCTCTGGGATTTCTTCATGCCGGTAGTTTAGAGCTCGCAGATCGAGCTCTCGATCTAGTCGTAGATAAGACGCAGATCGCGTCATGCCTGCTGGGCTATTCGCGCGAGTTCTGGCGGAAAGACGAACGTAGCGAAGCCATCGACTCGCTCGAGGAGGCCTACGCGATGCTTGAATCGCAGCATGAGCGCGAAACGCGCGACAGCCGTGCACGCTATCGCCTTTTTACGCAAATCGCGGCACAATTCGCCGGATTCGAAAAGGGCGAGCGTGCGATCGAGATCGCCGAAAAGATAAAGGACGAGGCTGAACGGACCTCTGCTCTTTCGCAGACCGCTTCGATCCTCACGGTGCGCAAGGAAGATGAACAGGCGCGTCATGCATTTCGAGCGATCACTAGCGATGGCGACCGAGTGTTCGCTCTGATCGGAATGAGCGACGCAAAGCTAAAGAACGAGGAGCGTGACGCCGCGTTCGAAATTCTTAGAGAGGCCGCGTCACTTGCCGAGACGGTGCCGCAACTATCTTCTCGCGCGTCGGGTTACAGCGAGATCGGGCGACGGATGATCGCACTCGGTGAAACATCAGACGCGAACGAGGCATTCCGCAAGAGCCTCGATTCGATCACTCAGATCCGTGACAGTAGTACACAGGCCGTCGCGCTTGCCGCGCTTGCGCAGATCACGAGTGCGGCCGGATTTTCACTGGACGAATCTTTCCACCCCATTATCCAAACGCTGGCGGCTCGTGCGGGTCAATGAATTCTAGTGACGATTGCTGCGGATAATCCCTGCGATAAAGCTGTGATCGAGTCGGGTCCCGATGTTAAGGATTGCGGCTCGGCAGTCGGGAACTGGGTGCTCGCAGCGGCGATCCTCGGCTCGACGATTACCTTCGTCGACGGCACTGTCGTAAACGTCGCACTACCGATCTTACAGCGGGACCTTAACGCGACGGTCGGTCAGACGCAGTGGGTCGTCGAATCATATGCGCTGATGCTGTCGGCTCTGATCCTGGTCGGCGGTTCGCTCGGCGATCTTTTCGGGCGTCGGAAAATTTTCTCGTTCGGGGTTCTGGTCTTTGGAATTGCGTCCGTACTCTGCGGAATTGCGCAGGATGCTAATCAATTGATCGTCGCGCGCGGCGTGCAGGGAATCGGGGCGGCTATGCTCGTTCCGGGCAGCCTTGCGCTGATCAGTGCAAACTTCAGCAAGAA
>JANMUW010000074.1:0-18584 GCA_031392105.1 Acidobacteriota bacterium
CGGTTCCCCGCTTCGGATACTTGATGTCGGCCTGCCGTGGCTACGGCCGTGTCTGTTGCGGAGCGAAGGATTTGTCAACGGCGTCCGCAGCCTACAGCCTGATGCTGTCGTGACCGCTTCGATAAACGGCGAGGCCACGCCATCGATCGCAAAAAAGATCGCCGCCGAAACGCTCGCCGAAAAAGGTGCGGTCGATGTCATCTTCGCGATGGACGATGAAACGGCGCAAGGCGCTTACGAAGGATTTCTTGCCGCGGGCTTCGATGGCACCCGCGTAACGGTCGCCGGATTCGGCCTTTCGGGCGAGCACGAGAAAGGATGGATGATGAGGCGCGAAGCTCTAAAAGTCAGTCAGGCGATGTTCCCCGAATATGTCGGGCTTCGCTGTATTGACGGAGTCGTCCGGCTTTTTGACGGACAGGATGTGTCGCAACGCGATGTCACACCAACGGTCTCGATGACCGCAGATAATCTCGAGAAATTTTATCCGAAGAAAGATGGCGTTTGGACGCCGGACTTCGAAGCCATCTCCGCGATCGAGACAAAGAAAGATTGCACAAAGGTTTAGGGAAACAGTTCGAAAATTCTTGGAGGACCAATGAAAAAAACAGTAGTCAAAAAAATAATACGAGCGGTTTCTCTCACCAGCATCGTTATCATTTTTGCAATATCATTAACCGCACAATCGAACACCGGCTCGATAACCGGCGTCGTGTCGGATCCGAATGGCGCGGTGATCCCAAACGCCACGGTGAAGATTACCAATCAGGGCACAAACGAGACGCGTACGGCGCAGACCGACGACGAAGGCCGATATGATGTGCCGGCTCTCTCGACCGGTGTCTATACGATCGAAGCGAGCGGCGGCGGTTTCCAAGCAACGTCGGTAAAGGATCTTAGACTGGCCGTCGGTGAGCGTGCGCGTGCAGACATTGCGATGGCTGTCGCGGGCGCGAATGCCGTAGTCGAGGTTGTCGATCAAACACGGACCGACACCGAAACTTCGACGGTCGGCGATACGATCACGACCGAGCGCATCGCCGATAATCCCGTCAACGGACGTGATTTCACTCAGCTTTTGTCGACGATCCCCGGATCTGTGCAGACCGGTCACCAGTTCCAGACTTCAATCAACGGAATTCCTTCGACCTTCGGCGGAACCAGCGTTCTGGTCGACGGAATCGACGCGAGCCGCGTCGACGTCAACGGTACATCGAATGTCCTCGGTCGCATCGAATCGCGCGTGAATCGCGTCAGCATGGACAGCATTCAGGAAGTTCAGGTTGTCGAGCAAAATTATTCGGCCCAGTACGGGCAGTCGTTGGGTGCGGTTATAAATCCGATCACAAAGTCGGGCGGGAACAATTATCACGGCAGCGTCTTCGACTATTTTCGAAACGAGGGCATGGACTCCGAAGACGCGCTCGCAGGCAAACAGCGATTTCGTCTTAACCAGTTCGGTGGAAATATCAGCGGACGTATCATTCGTGACGAGTTGTTCTTCTTTACAAACTACGAAGGTGTGCGTCAGACGCGTGGACAGACCTTTAATGTGCTGACCTTCACTCAGGCATTTCGCAACGCTATGGTACCGGCTATCCGGCCCGTCGTCGCCACGATTCCCCTGCCGCAGCGTCCTTATATCGTTGGTGGTATGGTTGATCCCGATCTCGGCGAATATTCCGACGAACGGATCGCGGATCTGCGCGAAGATACAGGTTCGTTCAAGCTCGACTGGCTGCCCACGGAACGGAGCCAATTCTCGTTTCGTTACAACATCAACGACTCGCTAACGGAAGTTCCGTACGGTGTAGGAAGTGACCAGATCGCGGACGGCAAGCTACGCACGCAACTGTTCAAGTTCTCGCACAATTATACCTTTGACGCGACGACGACGAACGAATTCGGGCTCGGAGTAAATCACAACGCTACCCGAACTGAGGCCGGCCACACTGACCTGCCGCGTTTCGATCTCTCTTTCGTAAACTTCCGGATCAATCCCGTCGGCCCGGCCCAGTTCGACCAGGACCGCACCGGAATCGTCACTCAATTCTTGGATACGTTGACGATGGTCCGTGGCAATCACTCGCTAAAGTTCGGTGTGGACATTCGCTTCAATCGTCGATCGGCGCTCTCGGTCACGCAAGACACGTTGACGTTTTTCTCCACAGCTGACTTCCGCACAAATGCTCCTTTCGTCATCGGTCGTCAGGGAAATCCCAAACTGCAGTACGCGAACGAGAACTTCTCGTTCTTTGCCAACGATGATTGGAAGGCCCACCCGCGGCTGTCTCTAAACCTCGGACTGCGTTACGAAGTGAGCACCGTCAGCCGCGAGAAGCATGGCCGTCTACAGAATTTCGACCTCGATACACTGACCTACACGCCACTCGGTGAAAAGGTTCATAACGTCGATAACAACAACTTTGGACCGCGGATCGGTTTTGCGTTCGATATTTTCGGCGATCAGAAGACTGTACTCCGCGGCGGTTACGGGATCTTCTACAACCGCGAGCTGCCGGCGAGCTTCGGTTCTCCGCAGGCTAATTCGTTCCCGCAAGTTTCGACGGACCTGTTCGACTACTTGTTCTGCGCGACTCCTCCGCCTACGTTCGCATATCCGGTCGATCCTCGCGTGTTCGCATGCGGCCAGGCGGCGGCATTCAATATTGAGCGCGATCTAAAGACGGGAATGGCGCAACACTACTCGCTAAACATCCAGCGCGATCTCGGAATCGGCACATTGAGCGTCGGCTATGTCGGAAATCACGTCACGCATCTCCTGACGGACGGTGTAGTCACTCCGATCAACGTCAATCGCGTCAGCCCGATCGATGGTTTCACACGGCCGCTTTCGCAAAATTTCGCGGACATTTTCATCGTAGGCGGTTACCCGCAATCGAATTACAACTCGATGCAGGTCAACTTCAAGCGTAATCTATCTCAGGGATTTCGATTCAATGCGAACTACACGTGGGGGCACACGATCGATGATGTGATCGGATTTTTCCAGGATTACCAGAATCCGAACGATGCACAAGCCGAACGTGCGAGCTCGGATCAGGACGTGCGACACAACTTCTCGCTGGACGCAGGCTATGAACTGCGATTCCGTGAATGGTTCGGCGGGCCGAAATGGATAGCTGACGGATGGAACGTCAACACTATCACCCAAGCGCGAAGCGGATTGCCGGTGACGGTTCGACGTCAGGGCGGATCGTTCGGCGGATTCTCATTCCGGCCGAATGCCGTTCCGGGCGTGAACCAGTATTGCGAACCGTATACCGTTCCGACTTGTCAGTTCAATTCGGCGGCGTTCGTGGTACCGGCCGCCGGAGTGTTCGGATCTGTCGGACGAAACACACTGCGGGGCCCGAGCTTCGTTCAATCGGATCTGTCGATCGGTAAGAACACGTACTTCTCGGAAACCTTGTCACTGCAGTTGCGCGTGGAGATCTTTAATTTCATGAACTTTGCCAACTACGCTGACCCATCGGGTGGACTTTCATGCTCCGGAACGGTAGGAAATTGTCCGAACTTCGGAACGAGCTTTTCTACGGTCGGCAACCAGCTTGGCGGGTTGCTGGGATATGGTGGGCCGAGACAGGTGCAGTTGTCGGCACGGTTTAATTTCTAGGATCTGGCATCGTCGAACCAGGGAAGCAATCGAGGGAAAGTATGCGCAAAACTTTAAGTCTGTTCTTGGCCTTTTATGTTTTGGGAACGCTGCTTTCCCTCGACTCATTCGGGCAGGCCAAACTTCCGGCAAGCCCGATCAAAACTATCTACGTCATACCCTCGTCGCACTACGATTTCGGTTTCGTTGAACCACCGAACGCGATTCGCGAACGGGCGGCGCGCCACATCGACGAAGTAATTCGCGTCGCCGAGTCGAACAAAGACTTTCGCTGGACAATCGAAAGCGTCTGGCAGGTGAATGAATGGTTGAAGCGTCAAAAGAAGCCGGCGTCCGTACTTCCAAAGGATAAAGCAAAGATCGCCCGGCTGATCAACTTGATCAAGTCCGGACAGGTCGTGCTCTCGACAGCATGGGGCAGCATGCACACCGACTACATGGGTGCGGAAGAGCTTAATCGGCTCAACTACGATTTCGTAAATTGGCAGCGGGCGTACGGCATCACGTCTGAGGTCGCGTACATGAACGACGTCCCCGGGCATCCGATGCCGATCGCGTCGATGCTCGCGTCGGGAGGAACGAAGTATCTCGTCACCGGTGCCAACACGTTCATCAACAACGCGACTGATCTCGCACCCGGAAAGGTCCCTTTCTACTGGGAAGCTCCAGACGGAAATAAAGTTTTGCTTTGGATAAGCCAGGGAAACCGAGGTGCGTATGTCGAAGCGTTCACGCAATACTATCTCGATCCTTATACGGTCGATCCTTACACGGATCGAAAACCATTCGACATGTTCAATCCGGACATGGCGGGCAAGAAATCGGACATCGAGATGATGGAGATCGGCGTCACCGATCTTCTGAACAATTACAACAAGGCGGGTTACAACTACGACGCCGTCATGGCGATGTATGCGCACGATTTTCTCGAACCGGACAACGTGCTCAATCTTGAGAAAGCCGCAAAACTCTGGAACTCGAAGCACGACGAAGTAAAGATCAAGATCGCGAACTCACCCGAATTCTTCAAATACATCGAGAAGAAATACGGATCTCAAATTCCGACATATCGCGGTGAATGGTCCGGACTATGGTCTGAAGCTAAGACGGCATCGCCACGCATCAGCGCGACCGGCCGTTACACTCACGATCACGCCCCTGCGGCGGAAACGTTGTGGAGCGCGATCGCGATGACTCGCAGGCTTCCCGTCCCCGTGGGGAACTTCGGTGAAGTTTACGATCTGATGTTCACGTACGACGAACACAGCGGTGCGGGGAACACAGGTTGGCCGCAATTGAATAGCAGCGAGCCGCTTCGCCAACAGAATCGGGAGTACGTGGAATTTACGACTCACGCAAAGAACGAAACGGACGAACTGCTGAAAACCGGTATCGGAATTCTCGCGAATCCTTCAAGATTCGAAGATCGCCTTTCATCTAATCTAAAT
Organism: Acidobacteriota bacterium; assembly: GCA_031392105.1. Classification (GTDB taxonomy): domain Bacteria; phylum Acidobacteriota; class Blastocatellia; order Pyrinomonadales; family Pyrinomonadaceae; genus OLB17. The sequence goes on from JANMUW010000074.1 coordinate 5,086, forward strand.
CCGAATATCGAATCGGTTCTCGTCTACAACGGCCTGTCTTGGGAGCGAAACGACATCGTTCGATTAGATCCGCCAGAAGCGGGACGCAGAATCGTTTCCATTCGCGATTCGTCCGGAACTCTGGTGCCTTTCGACATCGACGAGTCGGGGGACGCAGTCTTCATCGCCCGCAATGTTCCATCGATGGGCTACGCGATTTACAACGTCTTATTCGCGGCGGGCAACACGGTCACGACATTGCGACCGATCGCCGGCGCGTCGTCTGCGGAGAACACGCGATTTGCGGTCGCAATGAATTCCGACGGGTCGATCCGCAGCATCCGCGACAAGTCAACAAACCGCGAGCTTGTTAACACGAACGGTGAGCGATCGTTCAACGATCTCCTCCGCGTCGAGGGACCCGACGCATCGGACGTAACGTATCCCGTCGCACCGAGAGTACGGATCAAGAAAGGTGTGCAGATGACCGAGATCACGGTGCATCGTGATCGCTCATCATTTCCGCTTACGCGAATCAGGATCTACGACGGACTCGACCGCGCCGAACTTCGCAACGAGCTCGATCCGACAAAGATGCCGTTCGTTGGCGGCAATAATAACTGGCATGATTCGTACTATTTCGCGTTTCCGTTCAACGTTCCGGCGAATGGCTTAAAGGTAATGCGCGGAAACCAGCGCTATTTCGATAGTCTGCCCGACGATTATCTTCCGGGTGCGCGCAAGGATTCAGTTTCGACCCAGCACCTGATCGGTTTGACCGATGGAAAAGCGAGCGCGCTGCTCGCACATCGGCAGGCGTATCACTGGGTCTATGCCGGATTTGTCTCGACGAAAATGCGGCCGCAAAACACACCGGCAGAGTTTCCCGCAATGTACTCGGGCAAGTTTCCGCTTCCGGAGGCGACGCTTTATTCACGTGCTTTGCGTCAGGGGAACCAGGCTGATACGCACGACCTTAGCATCATAAATATTCCTTCGGTCGAACCGGGCCGCAATGATCTGATGGTTTTTGAGTACGCGATCGCGGGTTCCGGAGCGTTTGATCCGGTCCGTGCATGGCGGATGGGATCGGATTTCAACGTCCCGCTTCGCGCGGAGTATGTCGGAGTTCCACCCGTCCAGCAGACACGAGGATTCTTCTCCGTCGATCAGCCGAATGTCGAGATCGTTGTCGTAAAAGCGTTAAGCGAAAGCGCGTTTCGGGGCGAGGTGACGTCGGCTCCCTTGAGTCCGAAAGTGACAAAAGTTTTTATCGTGCGGCTGCAGGAATTTGCCGGCCGCCCGGCCAACGTCACGCTGGGTTTGCCGGCGAAGGTAATAGCGGCTTCGCTCATGAACATCACCGAGAGCGTCGAGTTGAAAAAGGTCACAGACATCGCTCCGCTGAAAGTTTCATTGCGCCCGTATGAGTGCGCGACGGTGAGAATCGAGATCGAATAAGAGCAGTGAGGATAGAGATCGTATAAGAGAAGTAAGAGTAGAAATTAAAGGAGAATAGTTCTTATAAATTGCCCCGGTCCTTTAGGCCGGGGTGCAGGTTCTTCAAGTCCTGGCTTTAGCCGAACTCTTTGGGCTAAAGCCAAGACGTTTTGAGACGTGGACCACGGGCTAAAGCACCGTGGCAATTTATAAAACCAAAACCGCTTTGCTCTAACGGGGCGATCGTGCAAAATCCGAGTCCGGGGCTAGATCCGCCAACCCAAGGCTAGGACATCGAACTAAAGAACAATGGACAACCTAAAAAGAAGAGAATTCCTAAAAGCATTTTCAGTCGCGGCTGTCGTGCCGGCTCTCGCCGGTAATGGTGTCGCTTTGCCTGAGATTCAAACAGTACCGATCGCCGCAGCCGCACCGCTTCCGGATATTCCAACGTGTGCGTCGATGCGATCGGTGACGATGACACACAAGTTCCTCGACCTGTACGCGTGGCCAGGGCTCACGAACCAGTGGGGATGTGCTCAGGCGGCGATGGATGTTACGGCGGTCCGAAGCATCGCCTTCCCGCCGTTCGCCCAGGGCGAGATGAATGTCGCTCCGTTAGGCTCGGGTGGTGAATTGCTCACTGGTGTTTTGTATGTCGATGGCGAATATTTTACCGCTACAAAAACGCCGATCGAATTTGTTTGGCAGCCGGACCGCGTCGAACGACGATCGGTTTACAAGGGTCTCGAACTAAAGAGCACGACTATCGTTCCGTTCCGCACGATGTCGGTCGCCGTGAAACTGACCGTCACGAACATGACAAAGGCACGGCGAAAGTCTGAGATCAAACTCGCGATCAATGGCGGATCGTCGAAGAGTCTGAAGCCTTGGAACGCCGCGTATTCACCCGGCGAGTACGATAACAATCGAACAGTCGATGCCGTGCGTAATGCGGTTCTCTGCAAGTCGATCCACTCGGACGCTTTTGTCATCCAGGGAACTTCACCAAAGCCTTCGAGCATTCTTCCGTCGTGGATCGTTTACGAATTGGACCTGGCCCCGCGCGAATCGGCGACGATCGTCTTCGTAAATTCGCTTGGCGAATCTGCGGCGTCAGTTCAGAGAGAATACGATTCGATCATCAACAGCTTCGACGCCGTCGCAAAGGCTACGACCGATGAATGGAACGCACAGCTCAAAGCCGCGTTCACTCCCGGAAACAGCATATTCTCCGGACACGTTCCGACGCTCGTCACGACAGACGACAATCTGAAACGGATCTATCACTCGGCGGTGATGAGCGCACTTTACTTCCGCCGCACGACCCCGCACTCGATCTACGGCACGACGTATGTCACCCTCATGCCGCGGTACTGGGAGACGACGACTTTTCTCTGGGACATCAGCTTGAGCGCGATGCTACTGTCGATGCTCGATCCGCGCGTACTGCGAAGCATGATGGAGATGTGGATGAAGCTCGACATGCACAAGCATTTCGGGACAGAGTTTCTTACCGGTGCAGGTGTCGGGCCGTGGTACTCGGTAAACGATTATGCGATGTGCCGGATGGCGAAGGAATATCTGCGATGGACAGGCGATCGTGCGTGGCTGGAAAAAGAGGTCGATGGAAAAAAAGTTCTCAATCAACTCCTTCGATACGCCGAACATTGGCGCGAGTTAAATAAGAATGGACACGGCCTTGCCGATTACGGCGGCGTGACCAACTTGCTCGAAGCGGTTTCGAGTTACGTTCATGAGGTCGCGGGCTTGAACGCGGCGAACGTTCACAATCTTCGATTCGCCGCGGAGCTTGTCGAGTTCAAAGGTGATGCGAAAAAGGCAGCGGCTTATCGCAAAGAGGCCGACGAGCTCGGTCGACGAGTGCTTGAGCTTTACGTTCCGGGCAAGGGCATTTGGAAATGTCGTTTGCCTGACGGCAGTTATAATGAAGTTCACCACTGCTACGATTTTGGAACGACATTGATGAATATCGGCGATATGATGTCGGCGACGCAGAAAAAGGAGATCGTCGAATTTTTTAAACGCGAGCTGCAGACGCCGACGTGGATGCGTGCTTTGTCGACGCGGGATCTCGATGTCACATTCAGCGTCCGTCCCGACCATCAATGGACGGGCGCGTACTGCTCATGGCCGGCTCTTGCTTTGAGTGGACTGTACGCCGCGGGTGAGGTCGATGTCGCATTCGAATGGATCAAGGGTTTGGCGAAGACGAGTATGCAGGGGCCGTTCGCCCAGGCGCATTTCACCGAGACTTTTTATACACCAGAGTCGAACGGCGCGGCGACAAAATGTCCGTCGGATCAGCCGTACATAAATGATTGGGCGTGCGTCTCGGGATGCAATTATCTGGAGCCGATCGTCGATTCCGTCTTCGGAATCAACGCCGGACTGTTTGGATCGATCACGGCGAAACCGCAATTCGGGAGGTTCGACCCGCGTGCCGAACTTCGGAATATCAATTACCAGGGGAAGAGATATGTCGCGGACCGGAATGGCGTGCGGCCCACCTAGTTGCCTTTCGCTGTCAGGTACCGCGGACAGCTGATTACATTCGCAGGTAGGGAAGGCAGGCTTGCCCCCGCTTACTTTGTCACAGAGTGAAGCCTAAAGAATATGAGATCAATTTTGTCAAAGAAGCGGGGGCAAGCCCGCCTTCCGGACTTGCGAATGTTATCTACTCTAGAAATTTTACGGAGAAACTGAATTACTGGAGACTGGAGATGAGACTGACTTTGCTTTCGACATGTTTCGCGGTTTTGTTTTGCGTTACCAGTGCAATCGCACAGCAATCGACCACACCGTCGCTGCTGGAGATAGGCGACAAATACTGGATGCAGCCCGATGTCGTCTATGGAAGCGCGAACAACACGCCGCTCAAGCTCGACATCTGGTACCCGCGCGATAATCCGAAGCCGACCGCAACACTGGTTTATATCCACGGCGGAGGTTGGATCTTCGGTTCGAAAGAAGGCGCGGTCTATCAACTGCTTCCCTATCTCGAACGCGGATGGCGGGTCGTGAATGTCGAATATCGGATGGCGGGTAATTCGCTCGCACCCGGTTCGGTCGAAGATACGCGCTGCGCGCTGCGCTGGATCTATCGAAATGCGAAGCAATGGAATTTCGACACGTCGAAGATCGTACTGACCGGCCATTCCGCGGGCGGCCATCTTTCGCTTATCACCGGCATACTTCCCGATGGAACATCGCTCGACAATCGATGCTACGCCGATGCGAAGTACGGCGACGTGGCTATGAAGGTCGCAGCGATCGTGAACTGGTACGGTATAAGCGATGTCAATGATCTGATCGCCGGTCCGAATCTCAAGAACTACGCGGCGATGTGGATGGGGTCGATGCCGAACGCCGCAGAGGTTGCGAAGAGTGTTTCGCCGCTGACATACGTTCGGGCCGGGCTCCCGCCGATCATCACGATCCACGGTGACAAGGACGATGTCGTTCCTTATTCGCACGCGACGCGTTTACACCAGGAATTGGAGAAGAGCGGAAACGTCAATAAACTTGTTACGGTAAAAGGTGCCGGACATGGCCTGTTCGCTCAGGCGGACATCGTTATGGCGTTCGACGAGATCTGGAAGTTTTTGAAAGCGAATAAAGTCGAGTAATGAATTGCCTCCGGCTTCAGCCGGAGGTAAATGTCTTTAAGGATCGGCTTTAGCCAAATTCTGATAAAGGTTCTTTTCCTTGTCGCTTTAGCCTAATCAAGCTGAAGCAATTCGGAATATCCTCCGAATGATTCGGCTAAAGCCTGTCGAGTTCTGAGTGCAACCTCCGGCTGAAGCTGGAGGCAACTCATATGAAAATCACAGACATAAAGGCAACGACGGTCACGGTACCGCTCGGGGCCTCCGGGCGTAGATACCATCGATCCGTTAGGATCGAAATGTTTGTAGAACGGTTCGCCATAAGTCGGTTTTCGCTCCATAGGAGCGACATTGAATTCCACCCCGCTGGGGCGGAATCATCTCTTTGCGTCTTTCTCCAAACATTTTACTCCTACCGGAGTAAAGAAATGGTTAAGTACTCAATATGAAAATCACTGACATCAAGGCAACGACCGTAACGGTACCGCTCGAGGCGCCGCTGAGACATGCTGCGGGCTGTCATTGGGGGCGGTTCGTGCGCACGATCATCGAGGTCGAGACTGATGAGGGCCTTGTCGGCCTCGGCGAGATGGGCGGTGGCGGAGAATCGGCCGAGGCTGTGTTCCGTTCGATGAAATCGTATCTCGTCGGTCATGATCCGGCACGGCTCGAGGAGATGCGATTCAAGATCGCGAATCCGACCGCGGCACTTTACAACAACCGCACACAGATACTCGCTGCACTTGAGTTCGCATGTCTGGATATCATCGGGCAGAAGTGGGGCGTCCCTGTTTACGACATTCTCGGCGGCAAGCTTCAGGACAAAGTTCCCTTCGCGTCGTATCTTTTTTTCCGATATCCGAATCCGAAAGACGGAAGCGGTGAGGTCCGCACGGTCGATCAACTCGTCGCGCACGCGAAGGATCTCAAACAGAAATATGGGTTCACATCGCACAAATTAAAAGGCGGCGTGTTCGATCCGGTTTACGAGCTCGAATGTTATCGCGCGGTCGCGGCTGAGCTCGGAACCGATACGCGAAGCGGCGATTCGTTCCGATTCGATCCGAACGCCGCTTGGTCGACCGAGCAGGCGATCTGGTTCGGACAGCAGATCGAAGACATCAACAACGACTATCTCGAGGACCCGGTTTTCGGCCTGCATGGAATGCGGCGAACGCGTGAGAAAGTCCGCATGCCACTTGCGACAAATACGGTCGTCGTAAATTTCGAACAGCTTGCAGCGAATGTCCTGGACATGGCGGTCGACGTCATCCTGCTCGATACGACATTCTGGGGTGGCATTCGCCAGTGTGTTAAGGCCGCCGGCGTTTGTGAAACTTTTCAGCTTGGCGTTGCCGTACATTCATCGGGTGAGCTTGGGATCCAACTCGCGACGATGCTGCATCTTGGTGCCGTGATCCCGAATCTCTCTTTTGCGGCGGACGCACATTACCATCATCTGACCGACGACATCATCGAGGGCGGACTGATGAAATACGAGGATGGCAAGATCCGCGTGCCCGATGGACCGGGACTTGGCGTGAAACTCGATCGCGACAAACTCGCGGAATACGCTGAGCTATACGAGCGACTCGGCGGTTACGCGTATGATCAGGATCCGCTGCGTCCGGGTTGGACGCCGACCGTGCCGAACAATCGCTGGGCTGATCCTAATGATTCGCGTAAGCCGGCGATTCCTTTTTGACGTCCGTCTCTCTAGGCACAATTCGGCGAGGTGATTCTGCAGCGACAATTTCATGTCGCCAAAGGCGACCAGCATTAAAGCCTAGGGTGGAGCGAGCTAAGCGAGCGTAACCCTAGGACCGGAATGCAACAGTACCGCTCGCTGAAGGCGAGCAACAACACCCATTGTTCGACCCCTTCAGGGTCGAAAATCGTTGCGAATCTTACCTAGGGTTCCATTCGCTTCGCTCACTTCACCCTAGGCTTTAATGTTGGTCGCCTTCGGCGACAAGAATCGGATGAGAACTTTTTATCTCCTTACTTTCGTGATAATTGTTTCGCTGCTGCCGACGACATCGCTCGCGCAATGTCCGATCGTACCCAGCGTTGCGACAAGTGCCGCGGATTGGGACGCGATCTTCACGCAGGACGGTCCCGGGAAAAGTCTGGAACCGATAGGCGAACCTGGTTGGACCGGTGGCGATAGTACATACTCGGTCCTTTTACCAAACGGCGACACCGCATTCTTTTTTTCGGATTCTTACATCGGAGAATCGCCGAAGACAAAAGGTGACGGAACCGTGACACGAACATCCACCGGACTTCGCACGACGGAGATAAATTGTTCTCCCCCGATCTGCGAACCGGCTGCCTCCGTCTTCCGGGCGCGAAACAGCATTGTCATTCTAAACAAAGCTCGGACAACTCTACGGACACTCGTTGGCAAGAAGGATGCGAGCGGACTCTCGACTTCATACTTCCCGGATCCGGGCGTAGGATTCTGCTACTGGATGGGTGATGTGATCCTTCGTTCGAATGGAACTATTCTCGTGTTCCTTCACAAGTTCGATTCGAAGCTCGCGTTTCACGGCGCAGCGATCGCCGAGTTGGACGCAAGTACTCTGAAGATAAATAAGTTGAACGAACTGCGAAACGCTGAAGCGAGGGACATTCACTGGGGAACGGCAATGGTGATCGAAGGTCGCGATCTTTATATCTACGGAAAGGGAGCACGTGACGACAAGAAACAAGTGTTCGTCGCGAAAGTTGATGCACGATCGACGACCGACCAGATTCTCGACGTATCGAAGTGGAGGGTCTGGAACGGAACGGTATGGGTAGACGGAGTGAGCAACGCGATAGCGATCACACCGAAGAACGACTCCGTAAGTGACGAATTCAACATCGTTCGCGTTTCTATTTCCGGACGCAAGACATACGTTCTCGCGGCCTTAGACACGACGGCCCCGTGGGGTTTCTGGAGAGACATCACGCTGTATTCTTCGTGCACGCCCGAAGGTCCATTCACGGGAAAGCACGTTGTCTACAGCACACCCGAAACGCGATCGTTTTCGGTTCCCGGCCTCGCCGCCACGACGAAACTGAAAGAGAATCTTGTCGTCTATAATCCCCACATTCATTCACAATTGTCGGGATCGGGTCGTTTGCTGATCTCGTACAATCTCAATCGAACACATAATGCAGATTCGATCTATATCGATGGGTACCGGCCGCGGTTCATTTCGGTTCCGGTTGCCGGCCTGAAATGATCGGCAGACTAAAATGAAACTTGTTGTATTTAATCAACCATCAATGTCGAACCAGCCGCGGACACATTTTCGGATCGGTGCGTTGGTCGGTGACGACACGATCGCTGATCTGACGCCGTCCGTGTTGCCGCTCGGCCTCACCGCGCAAGAGCTGCTTCGCTGCAACGATCTGGAAACGGATTTTTTGCGCCCTGCGAGCGAAGCGATCTCGTCCGGCGCTCTTCCGTTTGTTTTGAAGGATGACGTGAGGCTCGAAGCTCCGGTCCCGCGTCCTGGAAAGATTATCTGCATCGGCCTCAACTACCGGAACCACGCAATCGAGAGTGGGATGGAGATCCCGAAATCGCCGATTATTTTTTCCAAGTTCCAAACATGCGTCATCGGATCCGGAGAACCGATCCGGTTGCCGAAAGACAGTTCGCAGGTTGATTACGAAGCCGAGCTCGCATTTGTAGTGGGACGCCGTGCCGTGAATGTGAAAGCCGCCGATGCGATGAACTATGTCTTCGGCTACACGAACTTCAACGACGTATCTGCGCGTGATTTTCAATTCGCCGACGGCCAGTGGCAGCGGGGGAAATCATGCGACACCTTTGCACCGATGGGTCCGTTCCTCGCGACTGCGGATGAGATCGCCGATCCTCACGATCTCAAAATTCGATTTCATCTGAACGGCGAAACGCTGCAGGATTCGAGAACCGCAGAATTGATATTTCGAATCCCTGAACTCATCGAATTTCTATCCGCGAGTATCACGCTCGAACCCGGCGATGTGATCGCGACCGGCACACCGCCGGGTGTTGGATTCGCCCGAAAGCCGCCGGTTTTCATGAAAGACGGTGACGTCGCCGAGGTCGAGATCGATGGTCTCGGGAGACTCTGGAATCCGGTAGTAACGTCATAAGAATTATGTTCAGCCTCTCAGGAAAAAACGCGCTCGTTACGGGCGGGGCATCCGGCATCGGAGCAGCAACGTCACGCATCCTTGCCGAAGCAGGGGCAAAGATCTATGTCGCCGATCTTGATTTCGATCACGGTGTCGCGGTGGCAGACGAGATCGTCGGTAAAGGTTTCGCCGCGGAGTTTATGGAGATCGATGTGTCGGACAAAACGTCGTGCACGGCGGCAGCATCGTATGTTCAAAACACCGACGGCAAGCTCGACATCCTCGTGAACAACGCCGGGATCGGGCATGTCGGTACGATCCTCGAGACAACGTCGGAAGATCTCGAACGACTTTTCGCCGTCAATGTCCGCGGTATGTTCGATCTAACAAAAGCCTTTATCCCGGGCATGATCGAGCGAAACTATGGTGTCATCATCAACATCGCATCGATCGGCGGAGTCGTCGCGATCAAAGATCGCCTCGCCTATTGCACGAGCAAGTTCGCCGTCGTTGGATTTACTAAATGTGTCGCGCTCGACCACGCACTTCAAGGCATTCGGGCGAACTGCGTCTGCCCCGGCCGAGTCGAGACCGAGTTCGTAAAGAAACGCATCGCCGAATATCCCGATCCTGAAAAAGCCTATAGTGAAATGGCCGCGTCACAAGCGATCGGTCGCATGGCAACTCCCGACGAGATCGCCGCGTGTGTACTTTATCTCGCAAGCGACGAAGCCGCATTCGTTACCGGAACCGCTCTCGAGATCGACGGCGGATTTAGTGTTGGGAAGTAGTCGATGCTATTTTTCCACACCAGTATTCTAGGGCTACGAATACCTACCAACAAAGGATCCCGCTTCTCCATCACGACAAACCATCCGCAAACGGCCTGTCTCTAGTTTGATGTAAGGCTATTGAAGAATTGCTCCAAGGTAATAGTCATATTGCCCTTCCTACTGCGCCGTCGATAATTTGTTTTCCCATTGTGGATGAGCATATGATGAGCCATCCGCGAGTTCGTCCTCTTTGAGAAAGGTGCGAAAATTTATTTCTCCAGGTTGTTAATAATCCATCGCGGGGGACGTTTATGTTTGTGGATGACGATGAAAAGGAGACTAACGTGAGCCCGACTGCCGCTAATTCGCTACTGACCGGCGAACTTATAGACCCCGCAAAATTCGCGACGCCTTCTAACGCGGTGGCGGGAAACGCGACGCTCGATGAGCTCGCCGCGCTTTTTCGTGACCATTATAAAGGGATCTTTCGGGTCGCATACCGCATTACCGGCAGCCAGAGCGATGCTGAGGATGTACTGCAGACGATATTCCTGCGGCTCACGACTAACAGAGCGCGACTCGACCTTTCACCGAACCCGCGAGCTTTTCTGTATCGCTCCGCCATCAATGCGTCGCTCGATCTGCTACGGCTTCGCAAACGCGCCAATTCAGTCTCGTTGGATGTAGTAGATTTCGAACAAGGCTCGAAGCCCTCGGTCGCCACTCCTGAAGACGATGTTGTGGATATGGAGCTTCGCGAGCTTGTCCGGCAAGCTGTTGCGAATCTCGAAGGCCGGGCCGCGGCTGCTTTCACGCTTCGCTATTACGAAGGTTATGACAACGCTCACATCGCAGAAATTTTGGGCACGTCACGACTGGTCGTAGCGGTCACTTTGCATCGAGCGAGGACTCGCCTCCGAAAAGAGATCGGCAATTATTTGGAGAAACATCATGAAGCAAAATAAACAAGAGCTGGACGCGATCATCGACAACGCCACCCGCAGCATACGCGAAGAGGAGATGGACTCATCGATCACAAATGAAGCCGCGACGCGCGTCTGGGCGCGTGTAAGTTTGCAAGCGGCGGAGAATTCGTCCGTGACTTCGAATCTGGAGAACTTAAATACAATGAATCCTATAAACAATGCCGAACATATTGGCGGATGCGCCGATTTCCAATCGCTCATTCCCGCGTATCTCGACGGGAAACTTTCCTCCGCTCGGACGCTCCTCCTTGAGGACCATTCGAACGAGTGCATTCCCTGTCGCCGCGAACTGAAATCGCAACGCTCGGGTGCGGCAGCAGCAACAGCAGCGGTTGGCTCCCGTCAACCCGCACAGGCAAGCATCGGCGGTTTCGCGAACGGATGGAGATTGTCTAACGCTGCTCGCTGGAGTTTCGCAGCGGCGGCCGTCGTCTGTATCGCACTGGCCGGGATGTTCATGTACGAGCGAATCGACATATCCGGAACGACGCTAGCGGCGACGGTGGAGAATGCGAACGGCGCGGTCTATGTGGTCTCTGATGAACAGACTCGACAGCTCGCGGCCGGTGAGCAGCTTCAGAAAGGTGAACGTGTACGAACGGCGAAAGATTCAAATGCGGTATTGAAACTCGCCGACGGTTCGACGGTCGAGATGCGCGAGCGATCAGAATTCTCGGTCACGGAAAATATGCGCGGCGTGACGATACGTCTCGATCGCGGCGACGTCATCGTCGAAGCGGCGAAACAGCATAACGGCCGCCTCTACGTTCAGACGCCTGACTCGCTTGTCTCCGTCAAAGGTACGATCTTCGCGGTCGAAAGCGGAACGAAGGGTTCGCGTGTTTCTGTAGTCGAAGGAGAAGTGAAGGTCGATCACGCGGGCAAAGAGGAGACTCTGCTTCCCGGCGATCAGACGACGACAAACTCGAGTTTAGATAAAGCCCCGGTACAGCAAACCGTCGCCTGGAGCCGCAATGCTGATCGTTACGGAAAACTGGTCTCCGATTTGGCCAACCTCCGACGCGAAGTAAATAAAGTTGCTCGGCCCGGCGTGCGTTACACATCCAGGTTCGTCGATCTCGTTCCCGAGAACACCGTGTTCTACGCGGCGCTGCCGAACTTGAGCGAAACGCTCGCCCAGTCGCAGCGGATCATGCAAGAGCGCATCAAGCAGAATCCGGCACTCGCAGAGTGGTGGAAGAATGAACAGAGCGAAGGCATTGGTACCAATCAGCAGACGATGTCGCTCATTCAGGAGTTTGGATCGCACCTTGGCGACGAGATCGTTGTCAGTGCGGAGATGGATGCGAAAGGCGAGCCAAGTGGCTTGCTCGTGTTAGGTGAAGTGAAGGACGCGGCAAGCTTCCGCAGTTATTTGGACGGGCAACTCGCTCAGTTGGTCGCGAAGGAGTCCAGAGAATCTCTGAACATCCGCATAATTGAGGATCCGTTGACGGCCGCCCCGAACGCTGTTCGGGGGAAAAACGCAACTGGCAAATCTGAACTGTTCATCTGGATCAACAACGATATCTTCGCGGCATCGCCGCAGATCGAAAGCCTTCGTGCATTTGCAACCAGGTTGCAGACGCCGGGTGCGAATCGTTTCACGAGCTCGTCGTTCCATCAGCGAATCACTGACGTTTACAAAGACGGTGCCGGCCTCGTTGTCGCCGCCGACCTTGAAAAACTCGTTTCCCAGGCGGTGGGTAAAGGTAACACGCCGGAAGATCAGCGTCATGTCGAAGGCCTCAAGCAGCTTGGTGTGATGAACTTGCGCCACTTTGTCGTTGAGCAGAAGGAAGTGAACGGCAAGACCTTGAGTCAGGCTGCACTGACGTTCAGCGAAGCGAATCGCGGCATCGCGTCGTGGCTAGCTGCTCCGGGTTCGATGGGTGCTTTGGATTTCATCTCGCCGAATGCGAATGTCGCTACGGCATTCGTCGTTAAAGATCCCGCGCTGCTGGTCGACGACCTGCTCGGGTTCATGGAAACGGTTGAGCCGGACATTCGACGACAGATGCAGGAGATCGAGAAGCAACAGGGCTTCGATCTTCGCAATGATTTCGCGGCTCCGCTTGGAGGCGAATTCGCTTTTGCGATAGATGGTCCTCTGCTACCAACGCCTTCGTGGAAGATCATCCTCGAAGTTTATGATCAGCCGAAGTTGCAGAATACATTCGAGCGTGCGATCGAGAAGTTGAATCAATTCTCCATGCTGCATGGCAAAGGCAAACTGAGCATTGAGAGCTCGACGGCTGGGGAGCGTACTTACTACTCGATAAAATCTGCTGACGCAGGTCTCGAAGTGCATTACACTTACGCGAACGGTTATCTCGTCGCCGCACAGAGCCGTGCGCTGCTCGAGCAGTCAATTGCGAATCGTGACGCCGGTAACACACTGGTGCGTTCATCGAGATTCATGAGCTCGCTCCCGCAGGACGGCAACACGAATTTCTCAGCGATCTTTTATCACGATCTCGCTCCGCTCATGGGGCCGTTGGCGGAAAGGATGAAGAATATGGCCGGAGAAGTGAATGGTCAAGCGCTGGCTTCGATCGATCCGAATGCTCCTC
>JANMUW010000120.1:0-5749 GCA_031392105.1 Acidobacteriota bacterium
CTCCGGGTTGTCGGCCTCCAGATTCATCTCGGCGTTCCGCACGATCTTGCGATCTGAGGCCGCAGTATTGATCGAGGAAGCCGACGTCTGGGCGAGTGAAATATTTTGCTTTAAGACTTGTGCAGCTTCACGACCTCCGGCTCCGGACCCTGCACTGATTGCTTCGCTTTCCGTAGCCGGGGCGGTTGAGACTGCGTTAGCCAAGGCTATCTCAGGTCGTTTGGTGTCTATGGAAGAGACGTCTGTGGCAGCCGACGCAGTGCTGTTCGCTGACGATAAAGAGCCCGAACGGTCGGCACACGCTCCGAATCCAATACAAAAAAATAAGGCGCAAAGAAATACTCCTTTCATGTTCAGTCCTCCGGGATGGTTAGATACCACAGCAGGTAGAACGTTCATTCGGAAGCTGTCTTGCGCACGATTTTGGGCAGGATAACGAGGTCGTAAGTTAATTAATGAAACGGTTAAGGGCAGTGTGATTAGGGATGCCGACCCACAAAGGCAATTTTAGGGATAGGCAAATCGTGTAAATGGTGAGATTATATTAGCAACACGTTCTGGGTCATACTTACTTTTCCAAACATTTCCCCTTGTTCGTTTGAAAAGCAGTGATCGCTGCTTTGCTTCGCATTGTTTTAATTAGCGAATGAAAATTCTACTCTACAATCCCGATAACGGTGTGACGCGAAACTTCATGCCACACCTTTGGATGTTTCTCCTTCAATCACTTACACCGAAGGAACACGAAGTCATTTTGATCGACGGCAACGCGAAGGCAATGACACGCGAGGAACTGGTTCAATTCTGCAAGACCGAAGAGATCGGCCTGGTAGGGATCGGCTCGATGACGCGAATGGTCGCTCGCGCCTATCTTGTCGCCGACTCACTTCGCGAGGCGGGAATTAAGGTGGTCATGGGCGGCCCGCATGTCACTGAGTGTTCGGACGAAGCTCTCGGGAAAGACGGCGGACCGCGCCATGCGGACGCAGTGGCACTCGGTGAAGCTGACGAATATTGGGCGACGATCGTTGAAGACGCCGCGCGCGGCGAGCTTAAGGAGATCTATCATCCCGAGGTGGACCCGAAAGGCAACGACAAGAAGCCAACCCTTCAACCATATCCACACATCCCGTGGGAAACGCTTGACCTCGATCAATTCAGTTTAGTGCCCGGATTCCTGAAACCGATGCTCTCGAAGCTTGGCGAAGGATGGGGCAAGTTCTTTGTCGTGCCGATCGAGACCGGACGCGGCTGCCCGTACGGTTGCGAGTTCTGCACGGTCACAGGATTCTTCGGCGATTCGATCCGGTTCCGCAGCAACGAAAGCGTTGTTGAAGAGCTGCTTCGTCTCAAGGCACGTGCTAAGCAGGAGAAAGGACAGATCGCCGTATTCTTCATCGATGACAATCTCGCGATTAACAAGAAGCGGCTCAAGAGCCTGCTTCGCGACATGATCGCCGCAGGGGCGACGCTTCCCTGGGTCGCGCAGATAAGTGCCAACTTACTCGCCGACGATGAGCTCGTTGACCTGATCGCCGATGCCGGTGGGAAATGGATCTTCATCGGAATGGAATCGATCGATCCGGCGAATATGGCCGACGTTAATAAAACGTTTTCAAAGCCGGCGAATTACAAAGACGTTCTCGATGGCCTCGCCCGGCGAAATATCTTTGCTATCACTTCCTTCATTTTTGGAATGGATAACGACACCGTCGGAGTCTCGGACCGTACGGTGGACGAGATCGAGAGCTGGCAGCCTGGCCTTCCGGTCTTTGGACAGCTCACGCCTTTCCCGTCGACGCCGCTCTACGATCGGCTTCAGAAAGCCGGACGGCTTCACAGGCCGAAACACTGGTTGGAGTTTGCTCCGTTCGTAATGGCGCACAATCCGCTGAAGATGACGATCGACGAGGCAAAGGACGAAACATTCAGCGCATGGTCCCGAAGTTACAGCCCTGAGCGAAATCGCGAGGCGATCGAAGCGATCCCCGACGCGCCGATCGGTATTCGGATCGGACACATCGTCGCACGTCTATTTTTCAGAGGGATTTACTTTCCTCAAATGAACAAGCGCGCGTGGCTCAAACTGATTTTCGATAATCGAAGGACTTTATTGAGTCTTACAGGCGAGGGCCTCAGCACTTGGAGAAAAGCGAGGAAAGCGTCGCGGTTCAAGGCTGCTCCGATCGCACGAAAGTTTGATTCGAACGCTGTCACTGAGCCGGACGTCAGAGACTAGCTATCAGCTTGCTTTCGTCTTTACCTTATACCTTCCGAACTCACTTAAGAGAGGTTGAAGCTTTCTGATGACGGTTTCGTGAGCGGCTCCACTTGCCGCGACGATCCCACCGTGGTTTTGTACATCGGAGACGCCGTATCGAATCTTCTCGCCAAACAAATCGGTCAGATGTCCGCCCGCTTCCTCGAGTATGATCTGCGGCCCGCACGTGTCCCAGAATTTCGTCCGAGGCGAGAGGTGAATGTACAGATCGCAAATGGCTTCGGCAACGAGGCCGACTTTTAGTCCTACCGATCCTCTTTGTATCTCGTTCTTAAGTCCGAATTCGCTGACGACGCGTGAGATCTTCGGGCTCCGGTGATTACGCGAAACGGCAAGACTCATTTTCGAAAAATCTACGTTGTCAGACGTCTTTAGCCTAATCGGAGCATTATCGGCCTTTATAACGAACGAACCGTTTCCTTTCGAACCGAAATATGTTTCGCCGTGTGCTGGAAGGTACACGACACCGACCACTGGCTCACCGCTGATCGCCAACCCGATCTGTACCGCGAAGTCGCCATCCTTCTTTAGAAAACCCCAGGTGCCGTCGATCGGATCGGTTATCCAGACCCGATCGGTTCTCGTGCGGCTGGCCGGGTCATCAAGCTCTTCTTCGGAAAGTATGAAGTCGTCGGGATATTGATCTTCCAAACCGTCCACGATGATCCTGCTAGAAGCACGATCGGCGACGGTCACAGGTTCGGAAAAATTATCGATCCCCAGTTTTTCTTCGGCGATTACCTCGAGGGCGTAGTATTCCAGGACCTTGTTTCCGGCTTCTAGTGCGAGGCGTAAAGCCGTTTCAAGTTCGTGCTCAAACATGACTCAAACTTATCACACGTTGGAGTGATTACGATTTTGCTACCGGTTCGCTGATACCGCAACGCGGACAGATCAGAACAGTCTGTGCGGGATCGGCCCATTTCGCTAGTGCCTGGCTGGACAGTTCCGGACGCTTGCTTTCTGCCTCGCCTTCTTTTAGCAAGCGCGAATGACCGTCGTGGAGTGGGCGTTCCAGCTCGCGTTCGCACTGGCGGCACATCCAGCCAAAACCCTCGTTATAGAAATCGTTGAGTTCGATCATGGTCGCGGTACTTTTGATCACGAGTTGCCTCCGGCTTCAGCCGGAGGTCGGGCAAAAAAGAGATTCGGCTTTAGCCGAATCCGGAAAGAATTCGGCTAAAGCCGGAATTAATGATTGCCGTACCCCTCCGGCTGAAGCCGGAGGGCAACTCATAACCGGAGGCAACTCATAACCGGAGGCAACTCATAACCGGAGGCAACTCATAAAAGGATCTACTGAACCGATCGCCGCGCTGGCGTACCTCGCGTAGAGGACGGCGCTACAGTCAGCTTCACCGGGATCGTTGTCGTTCGGCCGTCTCGATAGACCTGTAAGTCAACTGTCTCGCCGATCTGCTTTTTGTCGAGCAGGCGGAAAAGGTCGTCCATGTTATTCAAGGGTTGGCCGTCGGCCGAGACGATAATATCGCCCAGGCTTCCGTCCTCGGTCACCGCGTTGAGACCCGCTCGCTCAGCGGCGCCGCCAGGCACTAGACTGTAAACGAGAAGCCCCTGCTGAACCGGCATCCGGTAACCGCGGTCTGCAAGGTCTTTGACGCTCGGTAGCGACGCACCCAGCTTCGGACGCCTCACCTCACCGAACTGGAGGAGCTGGGGGATGACACGTTTTGCCGTATTTACCGGAACCGCAAATCCGACGCCGACAGACCCGCCCGCCGGCGAGAGGATCTGCGAGTTGATGCCGATCAAACGGCCGAACTTATCAAGAAGTGGACCGCCCGAATTTCCCGGGTTGATAGACGCATCCGTTTGGATCGCCGCATCGATTGGCCGGCCGGTCGGAGCACCCGCCACTGGACGGGAACGTATCGGGCGTTGCAGTCCGGATATCACACCCGTTGTAAGCGTCCGGTCAAGGCCGAACGGATTACCGATGGCGAGGACCTTCTGACCGACGATCAGGTTGTCCGAATTTCCAAACGGCACGACCGTCAGGCCCGTTGCCGGAGGATCGATCTTAATGACAGCAAGATCTGTATCCGGATCACCTCCAACCAGAGTCGCCGGATATGTCTTCTCGCCGCCGAAACTGACAGAAAGTTTCTGGGCACCTTCGATGACGTGATAGTTCGTAAGGATGTGGCCGCTGGAATCGATCACCGACCCCGAGCCGTTCCCCTTGCCCTCCTGGGTGCCACCCCAGAAGTCCTGGCGGTACGACGTCGTGTTAACGAACGCAACACCCGGAGAGATCGATTTATAAACTTCGATACTGTTCTGCTCGTCGGAGACAGCATTAGGATCCGAGATGCCTTGCGGAGGTGCTTCTTCTGCGAGTGTCAGCATCGACCGATCTTTGTCATCTAGAAAATTGGTTAGAGAGTAGAGAAGTAACGTACCACCGACCGCGATAATTGCTGCCGCAAAAGCCAGCAAAACGATCTGGCGGGCCGACATCTGATAAACAGTCTTGCTTGCCATAACAACATTTTCCTTTCTATACATATAGCAACGTTTTTGATGCTTTCAATTCCAAACGGCGTTGCGTAGTGATTACGATAAAACCGGGCCTCATGTTTCCTATGTAACATGAGGCCCGGTTGATTTACCAATACTAAAAGTCTAAGTCATATAACCATCGCCAGCAAACCGTTCGTGAGTGACTGAAGATCGCTGAACACGGTTTTTGATATCAAGCCAAACGCGCTGAGGCCGGTCACGACGTGGATTCCCATCAGGCTTATGTAAACGGCAAGCGCCACGGCCAAACCATATTTCGCAAGTCGCCTGTTCCCCCAGCGTAAAAGTACAAGAGCGGTTATCGTACCGATGGCGATCTTGGCTGCAAGAAAAGTAAAGTCGCCGGAGTCAAGAAGCCTTGCCATTAGTTGATTGCCCTCGGTCGCAACGCCGTTACGAACCCAAACAATAGTTAACATCGCGTCGAGAAGGTTGAGCGAGAATAGAAGAAACGTCTCCCGAAATAGATGCATATCGTCCCCTGGTCGTTCAAACTGTGCTAATTCGACTCCGAAAGCGCATAACAAGTTGCCTGGTTTGGGGGCCTCTCCGAACGAAACAAACTGCGATTGTGCTTCAATAATATGTCGAAACATCTTTGAATTTCAAGAAAAAGTTTTCAGGCGATTTTGCTCAGCTTATCGGGGCGAAAAATGCTAATCTTGAGGTGCTAATTTGGCGAAGCGGGAGTTTATACAACGATTTTGTTCATATCAACGTCGAACGACCCGAACCGCTAGTGGCGGGTATTTCGAACAGTGGGTGAAATTGGAGGGTAAATATGAAAAGGTGGCGTAAAGTTTCAATTCTGGCGATGTTGCTGTCGCTGATAACGGCCTCGGCAGCCATGGATCTATCGGCTCAGACAAAGAAAAAGCCGGTGATCCGAAAGAAGACCGTGGCTAAAAAGACGGTGCCGGCGGT
>JANMUW010000158.1:0-4088 GCA_031392105.1 Acidobacteriota bacterium
GAAAGAGGCGGCTCAGCAGACACCGATTTCGCGCTTTCTTCGGAAGAGTCATATATCGGTCGCTGGGACGCCGACAACGGGATCTTTCCCGATGTTGACCTGGACGCCCACGATCCTGATGCAAAGGTGTCTCGCCGGCACGCTCGGATAATTTATCGCAATAACGTGTACATGATCGAAGATCTGGGCTCAACCAATGGCACGTTCGTCAATCGTGGTCGACGTCTCCTGCCCGGCAGCCCCCAAGTTCTTAGTGAGGGTGACGAAATTATAGTAGGCAAGACGTTTTTACGCTTTCATATTAATAGTTAGTTTGGATCTCTAAGAAAAAATGGCCCGTTGTCACGAATGCAACTCTCAACTGGGGGAGAACGATCTGTTCTGTCCGTTCTGCGGCGCAAAGATTACAGTGGCTTCCGGATCCGAGCCCGAAGCGATTTCGGATACCGCAACTACCGAACCGAGCATGACGGACATCCCGATACCGGATCTTCTAGTGGATTTCACCAGGACATCTGACAATGTAGCTCCTGAGTCGACGTCCGAATTCGTATTCGAAGGCGATATTTATCCAATCTCGACTCCGGAGTCGGAGGAGGTAGCAGCGGAGGATGAGATCCCGAGCTTTGCTGCTGACGCGGCCGTCGAATCTGAAGCTAAGATGACCGAGGAAGAAGTACCGTTCTCCGCCACGGAATTGGAGCCAGAGTCTCAGACGGACGTTTCAGATCTGTCGCCTGGAGAGCGGCTCGGCATATTCGATGAGAGGCCGATTTACAACGACGAAAGTATTTCGAAGCCGATGCTGGAGCTTGAGGAAACGGATCAGCCAAAATCAATCTTCGATTCGGTGCGCATTATGGAGTCGAAACCTCAGGAAGATGTCGACACTCGGATCCAGGGAATTTCGGGTCCGATTCCCGATGCCCCCGTACCGAATGTTCTATCCGAGACTACGAACGTCGAACCGAAACCCTACACCGAGCCGAGTTTGGGACGGGGTGACACGGACGGAAAGCGTAGTGGAAAGTTAAAGCCATTGACGGAGGGTACCGTGCTGAACGCTCGTTACGAGATCGTCCGAAAGATCGGCGGCGGCGGGATGGGCGCGGTTTATCTCGCAAGCGACAATAATCTTGGTGGCGTACTCCGGGCAGTAAAAGAGATGGTTCAGTCGCACATCGAGGAAGAGCAGCAGGAAAAGGCGATCAACGATTTCAAGCGCGAATCGATGATCCTTTCGACGTTGGATCATCCGTCCATACCGACGATCTACGATTACTTCTACGAAGCGGACGAAGGGCGCTTTTATCTCGTCATGAAGTACATTTCGGGCGGTGATCTGGCGTCCCGACTCCGTTCAGCCCCCGAAGGTAAGATCGATGAAAAGAGCATAACTCAGTGGGCCATCCAGGTCACCGATGTGCTCGACTACCTCCACAGCCAACCCTCAACGATCGTCTATCGCGATCTAAAGCCTTCGAACATAATGCTCGACGGAAATTCCGGCCGCGTTATGCTGATCGATTTTGGTATCGCTCGCTCGATCAGCCAGAAAGAGGAAAAAGGTGTTACGGCCGTCGGCACGATGGGCTATGCGCCCCCCGAGCTTTTCAGCGGAAATGTTGAGCCGCGTTCGGATGTGTACAGCCTCGGCTCGACGATGTTTCATCTTCTCACGGGAGCGGATCCGCAAAGCAATCCCTTGCTGATCTTCGATTTTCAAAAGAATCCACGTCCACGTCAGATCAATTCACTGCTCTCGGACCAGATCGAGCGGATAATCATGCGTGCGGTCGAATACAACTCCGACTCTCGTTTCGCCTCGGCCGGCGAAATGAAATCGATTCTCGAAGAGCACCTCGAAAACCTTCGTACCGGAAATGTGACGCACGGAGTGACCGCGGTTCCGGCTTCGATCAGTCTCGAGAATCAGTCCGTATTCTGCGGGTTCTGCGGACAGCGGATCGTTGCTACCGATCTGTTCTGCGCCTTTTGCGGTGCAAAGCAGCCAATTGCTCAGCAGGGCGTGCACTCTGAGATCTACACGCGTTCGGCTTCGCCGACGGCGAAATTGATCATCGAAGGTACGAGCGAGCTCGCAACGCCGACCTTCTCTCTGCAGAAGGATGAGAATTTGGTTGGACGACGGGATCCGATGTCGAACATTTTCCCGGAGGTTGATCTTTCGAAATACGATCCGCAGACAAAGATCTCACGCCGCCATGCACGGATCTGGCGCGAAGGTGCGAATTTCCTGGTCGAGGACCTTGGGTCGTCGAACGGAACTGTAGTCGCTTCGCCCGCTGTCGATTCGTTCAGGCTCGTGCCGCACAAGCCGCACGTTCTGGCCAGCGGGGACAAACTAAAGGTAGGTGACACGACTCTGCACTTCCTGATCGGGTAACTTTTTAAGCGAGATTTATGAGTGCAGTTTCGGACCGGCCGACTCAGGTCACAAAGCCGGGTACAAGAGAAGTAATAGTTGGATTTTCACCGGAGGCAGTACAAGCCCCATTCCTGCTGCGGTGCGGCGCGTTGATAATCGATTACATCATCGTGATCGCGATCCCGGTGATTGGTCTGTTGCTGAGCCGCTTTGCGGGAAACGATGGTGCTAAATTATTGAACGAGGGTCTAAGCAGTGCCGGTTGGCTGGTCGCTATTCTGGTCGGCTTCACCAACATCGTTTTTCTGCCGATGTTCAGCGGACAAACGCTAGGCAAGATCGTTACCGGCCTTCGCATAGTTCGGATAGATGGATCGGCTCCGACGATCGGAGCGGTGGCGTTTCGGCAAACCGCCGGTTATTTTCTAACCCTGGCGAGTGCGGGCATCGGCTTTCTTATTTCGCTTTTTAGCAGTAAGGGACGTGCTCTTCATGATTACCTTTCGGGCACGGTCGTAATTTACGCCGACCGCCGCGTTCGCTGATTGATTCGATAGTCTTATGGCTCAGTTGATACTAAAGACCTCTGATAACGGCGGCGGCGAGCGGATCCCGTTGTCGCGGCTCCGCACCACGATCGGCCGCTCCGCCCGCAGCGACGTTTGTATCCCTGATGCCTTCGCTTCGCGTTTACATGCCGAGGTTCGCCAGGAGGGTGACGGGTTCTGGCTGCAGGATCTTGGATCGGCAAACGGCACGCGTTACAACGGGACGCCGGTGAAGCTCCCCGTTCCGCTTTCCTCCGGAGGCGAAATTCAGATCGGTGAAACGACGATCGTCTTTGACGACGAGCGCTTTCAGATCCAGGGCGGGGCAACGCTCATCGCGGACCACACAGAGGCTCTCGATCCGTCGAAAACTATTTCTCTTCAAAGCCGGAAGATCCCGACCACCGAGCTTCTCAAAGAACAGTTCTCATCTCGAAACGACCTTCTCGGGCTGATAAGCAAGGTTGGCGTCGCTTTGCTTTCGGCGAGCAATCTGGACGAGACGCTTAATCAAGTCGCGTCTCTTGTATTCGAAGCCGTACCTGCCGAGCGTTGCGTGATTATGCTCCGCGATGAAAAGGCGGATGATGGCATGAAGATCATGGTCGCTCGCGTTCGCGGGAATGACGAGCCACTGCAAGAGGTCAGGATCAGCCGGACGGTGATGGACGAGGTCCTTAAAAACGGTAAATCCGTTCTCACCGCAGACGCCCAGCACGATCCAAAATTCGCCAGTCAGACGATCGCACTTCAGGGGATCAGATCTGTCCTCGCGGTACCTTTGAGTGTCGACGAACGCACCGTGTTTGGTTTGATCTACGCCGACTCACCGACATACGAAGCAACGTTCTCGGAAGAGCATCTGAATATCCTTACGACGCTTGCATCGGTCGCGGCAATTCGGGTCGAGAATGCGAAGCTCCTTGAAGAGCGCTTCGAGCGCGAACGAATGGAGCATGAGCTCGAGCTTGCGACCGAGATACAACAACGCTTTCAACCGTCCGCACCGCCGACCGTGGAAGGCTACGAGTTTCAAGGAATTTCATTTTCCTGTTACGAGATAGGCGGCGATTATTACGATTTTATTCCGCGTCATGACGGAAAGATGCTGGTCGCACTCGGAGACGTCTCCGGAAAGGGCACGGCGGCGG
>JANMUW010000169.1:0-14833 GCA_031392105.1 Acidobacteriota bacterium
CCAGGGCTTTGCGAAGCTGGCGGATATTAAAGGAGATATTGCCTTCCTCGACAAAGCTGTCCGGCCATACCTCACTCAGCAATGTTTCCTTATCGACGATCTGCCCGTGACGTTCAATCAGTACTCGAAGCAGGTCGAACATCTTCGGTGTTACTGGTACGTTCTCACCGTTTCGGCTCAACGTGTGATCTTCAACGTTGAGACTGAATTCTCCGAAGCTGTAGAGGTGCTTTTCTTTCAAGTACTTCGCCTTCTAATAACTTTCTAACCGGTTTATAACCCGCCTCTAAACGAACTATAAGCCCACTCTCATCGATCTTTAACCTGACTCTAAGGACGAAAAACAGGGTGACTGCTAGAGTTCGTTCTTGCCGGGACCATTGCGAATGATAGCACACCCCGGCGAGTCGCTTAACGACGACCGCAACCGATGAAAAGAGAAACGGCGAAGGCGGGAATCGCGAAGCAAATGAGACCGGACAATGGGAAGGAAACACCGAACCGGCGGAGAGAAGAATCGATCATTTCGCCTTCTGTTCGCCACTTGAAAAAAACAAGAGCTGAGACCAGGCCTTTCGCCGGTCGATCAGCAAGGAGATGAAAATGTTAGGTACTACTGTAGTAAGCAAAAGCAAAGTTAGCGACTTCGCGGTCGGGACATACGACTACCGCGAGACACTTCTAGCTTCGGAGAGAGTCAATTGGAACATCGACGACATCATTGGTGGCGATAAAAAACTCGACTTCTCAAAACGCTTCATGCCGGAAGCACTTGCGCGTGTCGAGGAACTTTCGTTTCTTAATGACGAAGAGAAACGCATCCTTAATCAGATCCGCGGAAATGCATACCTCTCGATCTTTGTGATCGTTGAGGAGTTCATTGTCCCTTTCGTGCTGGACCACGTGCGACCGGCCCTCGACGAGGACGACTATCGCGTCCGTGCCTATCTGCACTTTGCCGAAGAAGAGGTGAAGCATATTCAACTCTTCAAGCGTTTCTGCGAGGAATTTAAGAATGGGTTTGCGACCGAGTGCAAGGTCATCGGCCCGGCGTCCGAGGTTGGAAAGGCGGTACTCGCACACGATCCGCTTAGCGTTGCACTCGCGATCCTGATGATCGAGTGGATGACGCAGGCGCACTACCTGGACAGCATCAAGGACGACGCTGATCTTGATCCGCAGTTCAAGAGCGTTCTCAAAAATCATTGGATCGAAGAAGCTCAGCACGCAAAGCTCGACACGCGAATGGTGGAGAGCTTGGCCGACGGCCTGACCAAGAAGCAGATCGCGACCGGCCTCGACGGCTTTCTTTCGATCGGCGGATTTCTCGACGAAGGACTCAAGCAGCAGACGCTTTTCGATCTCGAGGCGCTTGAGTTGGCGACCGGCCGCACTTTGTCGATCGACGAACGAGAGATTTTCGTTACGACGCAGCTTCAGGCTAATCGCTGGACCTATATCGGTTCGGGTATGGTTCATCCGAAATTTCAACAGATGCTCGATCGGCTCGGAGCAGATGCGAGAAAGCGCATTGATGAGGTCGCACCGGCGTTCGCATGAACTCACCGAGCGTGGATCGCGGCGGTAAGAGAACGAGCCACACTACGAGAGAGGGAAAAATCATGACCAAAAATAATATGTCGCATTCATATTTCTTTCCTCTCGTCGAATCCGCAGGGACGTGGATAGTTCGTTTCGGATCGGACGGTGATCAGCCACTGCCAGGCGCGTTTGTTGAGTAACGCAAAGTCCATCGAACGCGTCGGGCCGATCGCGGTGCATTCGACGGGATAACCTGAACACAAAAACCGGGGAGCCGGCCCGAACCGGGTTTCTATAAAGCAATCATAATTTTCATAGGAGAAAGAAAATGGACAGTACAAAAATGACAACTGAAGTAGAAGGTTTGAAAAAGAAACTCCGTGCTACATGGATGGCCGGCGATTTCGCTGAGATCGCAAAATCCTTTGAGGCGGGCGCGGAAGAGTTCGTCACGCGGCTCGGTATCACGAAAGGCATGTCGGTGCTGGATGTCGCATGCGGCAATGGCAACACGGCGATACCGGCCGCCCGGCTCGGGGCGGAAGTCACGGGCGTCGATATTGCGCCGTATCTGATCGACCAGGCCATCGAGCGCGCGGCTGAAGCGGGTGTAAGCTCCGAGTTCGATGTCGGCGATGCGGAAGATCTGCCGTACGACGATGAGATCTTTGACGTCGTGATCACGATGTACGGTGCGATGTTCGCACCGCGCCCCGACGTTGTTGCGAGCGAAATCAAACGAGTCTGCCGGCCCGGTGGCCTGATCGCGATGGCCAATTGGACACCTGAAGGATTCATCGGGCAGATGTTCAAAACGACTGGCAAGCACGTGCCGCCTCCCGCCGGAATGCCGTCGCCCATTCTTTGGGGCAGCGAGCAAACAGTCAAGGAACGGCTCGCGAATGGCATCACCGATCTGCAGATGACCCGGCGAAACATCGATTTCATATTTCCGATCGGCCCAGCCGAAGTCGTCGAGCATTTCCGACTCTACTATGGCCCGACACAAAAGGCGTTCGAGGCTCTGGATGCAGAAGGTCAAGCTGCGTTACGAAAAGATCTCGAAGAGCTCTGGACCGGATACAACTCGGCTACGGACGGAACTACAAAGGTCGTCTCGGAATATCTGGAGGTGAAAGCCACCCGGTCATAAGAAGTCGGGTGTAACCAGGCAAGTTTAATCAAGCAGGGAGGTGTGAAGACGCACGTGCCGGTAAAGCCGGTGGGGTAGTACGGGTGCGCGCGTCGAACACCGCGTTAATAAAAAGTAGGAGAATAAAAATGATCAACAAACAAATTGCCAGAGGTTTTCTGGCTGCAGCAATCTTACTCTGTGCACAAATTCTAGTTCCTGCGCAGACAACCGAAGTGTCAGGACAAGATCTCGTTCACGAGGATGTTGTCTTGCAATGGAATCGTGTGCTGATGGAAGCGGTTCGCACGCCAGGTCTGCACCCGGCGACGATCATGCAGGTCCGCAGTTACGCGATGATGCACGCCGCGATGTTCGATGCGGCGAACTCGATCGACGGAACACATACCGCATATCTGACGAATGTTCCGGGATCGAGAAACGCCTCGATCGACGCGGCAGCGGCCCAGGCGGCGCATGACGTATTGGCCGGGCTCTATCCGGCACGAACTGCGGTATTCGATACCGAGCTCGCTGCGTCACTCGACGGCATCGACTCACATAGGGCGCAGCAGGGAATCCGTGTGGGACAGATCGTCGCCGAGCAAATGCTCGCAGCGCGTGGAAACGATGGCTGGAGTGTCACGCCGCCGGCTTATTCACTCCCTGCAACGCCGGGAAACTGGCAGCCCACACCGCCGGCAAATTCTGCGGCGACGTTTACGCACTATCCGGCTGTGATCCCGTTCGCGATCAATTCGGCAACGCAGTTTGCACCGAGCGCGCCACCGGCGATGACGAGCACTGAATATGCCGCTGCACTGAACGAGGTCAAGGAGATCGGTTCAGCTACGAGCACGACCCGCACGGCAGATCAAACACTTGCCGCGCGGCTCTGGGCCAACGTGAATACGCCGACGAATTTCCTGTTCGTCTGGAATAACGTCGCACGGACAGTCGCAGAAGCTCGCGGTCTTTCGACAGTCGAAAAGACGCGACTGTTCGCTCTGACGAACATCGCCCTTCACGATGCGCTGCAGACCGCGTTCGCAAGCAAGTTCGAACACGGATTGTGGCGCCCGGTGACGGCGATTCGCCGAGCTGACGAAGACGCCAATGCTGCGACAGAATCCGATCCCTCGTGGTCGTCGTTGATCGCAACGCCGTCGTATCCGAGCTACGCCGGAAACATGGCAACGATCGGGATGTCGCAATCGACCGTTCTCGGAATGTTCTTCGGACGCGATGACATTCGCTTCTCTCATACGTGGGAAGGCGCGGGCGGAGCTACGCGCTCGTACCCGGGCTTTGCTGCGATGGCGAACGAGCAGGAACGTGCCCGTGTTTGGGGCGGTATTCATTTCACGTTCGACAACGTCGCCGGTCAATCGATCGGGCGAAATGTCGGCACGTACGTCTTCCAGAATTTCATGCGGCCGCGAGGATGCGTCCGGTAGTCTTTCCACCAATAAATAAAAAGAAGGAGAAATAAAACAATGAACATCATGAAAATAAAACAGATCATCGGAACAGCCGTCATGCTTGGCGTTATCGCATTCGGCCACGCTTCGGTAACACTCGCCGTGTCGCTCGACGACTCGCATCAGACGCCGGTATTGCCGGCAGGGTGCGAGGAACTCGCAGCTCCAGCCGGTAACCGCGTCGCATATCGGGTCTACGCGGTCGGCGTCCAGATCTATCGATGGAACGGAACGGCATGGGCGTTCGTCGCGCCGGAGGCGGGGTTATTCGCGAATATAAATTATCGTGGATTAGTAGGTTCGCACTACGGCGGTCCGACATGGGAGACCAATAGCGGCAGTATTGTTGTAAGTTCTGGAACAACGGCGATCCCGTGCACACCCGATCCGACGGCTATTCCCTGGCTGAGGCTTACTGCTATTTCGAGCAACGGCCCGGGGATCCTGGACGGTGTTACTTACATCCAGCGTATCAATACGAAGAGTGGATTGCGGCCGGCTACGCCGGGAACGGCAATTGGCGAGGAAGCACGCGTTCCGTACACGACTGAGTATTATTTTTACAAACTAGACAACTAGAAGTAATGATCGGGGCTATCGAAAGGTAGCCCCCCTTTTCATAATCCCTCTATTCCCGGACTCGACTTTCCTCGATCTTCGAGATCGCCCGCACAGATAATCCACGCTTCACGATCAGCAACAATCCGATAGCTGTCCAAAAGAGAATTCGTCCCTTTCGGATCACGGCAAGTGTCACACCGATGCCGGCTGCAATACCAACGGTTTCGGCGACAAACTGTGCACCGGCTTCGTCGACGCCGATGACGAAAGGAATAAGTTTGAAGACGATCGTGATCAGCCGGCTGACCGATTCGAGGAGGAACGCCGAT
Source organism: Acidobacteriota bacterium (assembly GCA_031392105.1). Lineage (GTDB taxonomy): Bacteria > Acidobacteriota > Blastocatellia > Pyrinomonadales > Pyrinomonadaceae > OLB17. The sequence continues at coordinate 5,046 of JANMUW010000169.1, forward strand.
AGAAGATCGGCGGAGGAAATGCGCGAGAGTATGAACCAGACTTCAAAAATTCCGAGAAGATGAAACACGGCTTCAAGCAAACAGATCGGCAGAAACCGTTTCGGGTGGCGGCGATAAAATCCGTAGATAAAATTTTCAAACAGACGCACCTGAAGGCGAGTGTGTTCGAGAAACTCCGTCGCAATGCCTTTGGCATACAGCCATTCGCACGCCTCACTCGCGAAATGCCACTGTCGAACGACAATCAAGACGAGAAATAAAAGCACGGCACATATCGCGACGATCAAGAGATCGATCGTGAGGGCCCAGCCTTCGTCGAGATTGAAACCCCTGAGCATCGTGAAGGCGCCGGCGATGAGGAACAAGCTCGTCGTGAAACTGTAAAAGAGATTCTCGGTCGCGACCGATGACAGCCCGACGACCAGCGGCACCCGTTTTCGAACCGCAACCGCCTTCGCAGTTCCGCTTATCAGAATACCGAGCGGGATCATGCTGCTCATCGCCTCACCGATGATGACCGCGGGTATCGTGTCCTTCATCCGCAGCGAGTACGGTTCGTAGACGGACAGCGCCCACGCTCCGGCACGCGTGCAAATTCGAAGGAAATAGACGGCGACTATCACAGCGAACCCAGCAACGCCGAACCTCCCGATGTTCGCGACGATCTCGCCCATGCCAACGGCGTAGACGAAATACGAGAACAGCCCAATGCCGCCGATGGTCAGAATTATGCCGAGAATTGTGAGCCGGTTTGTCTGCTTTGCCGAAAGGCGCGGGCTGCGAAGGTCGGGTTGTTCAGGCGCCTGTTCCAAATTCACTACTTTGCCTTGCCATTTGGCTTGAACTAAAATGGTATGCGAACAAACAATAAATAACAAAATACTATTCACAAACCTATATGAGCACTGCTGCAATTCCAGCGTTATCAAATCACGGCTTGACCGTTTTATCCGAAGAAGAAGAATTGTTCCGTTCGTCTGTCCGCGAATTCGCCGAGGGGGAAGTGCGTCCTAAGGTCGAAGCGATGGAGCACGCGGGAAAACTCGATCCGGCGCTCATCAGCCAATGCTTCGAGCTTGGGCTTATGGCGATCGAGTCGCCCGAGGAATATGGCGGGGCCGGCTCGACGATCTTTAACGCGATCCTCGCGATCGAAGAATTAGCCCGAGTCGATGCGAGCGTTTCGGTCTTTGTCGATGTTCACAATACGCTCGTGACTAACGCGTTTATGCGGTGGGGCAATGACGATCAGAAAAATAAATACATGCCGCAGCTCGCGACCGAGCGTGTCGGCGCGTATGCGTTGAGCGAAGCCGGTTCCGGCTCCGATGCGTTTGCGTTGAAGACACGTGCCGTCGACAAAGGCGATCATTATGAGCTGACCGGACAGAAGCTTTGGATCACGAACGGTAACGAAGCCGAGATCTTCGTGACGTTCGCAACCATCGACCCGGCCGCCGGTTACAAAGGCATCACAGCGTTCATCGTCGAGAAACAGTTCGAAGGCTTTTCGGTCGGGAAGAAAGAAGACAAGCTCGGGATCCGCGCTTCGTCGACGACTGAGCTGATCCTCGACAACTGCAAAGTTCCGAAAGAGAACGTGCTCGGCGAAGTGGGAAAAGGCTACAAAGTTTCGATCGAGACTCTTAACGAAGGCCGCATCGGGATCGGCGCACAGATGCTCGGCATCGCGCAAGGCGCGTACGAAGCGGCGCTGAAATACACTCAGGAACGCGAACAGTTCGGCCAGACGATCGGAAGCTTCCAGGCCGTGCAATTCCAACTCGCCGAGATGGCGGTCGATATCGAAGCGACGCGCCTGCTCGTCTACAACGCGGCGCGTTTGAAAGACGCGGGCAAACCGTTTCTCAAAGAAGCCGCGATGGCGAAACTCTATTCGTCACGCTGTGCCGAACGCGTCTCGTCGAAAGCGATCGAACTGTATGGCGGCTACGGATACGTCAAAGATTACCCGGTCGAAAAATACTGGCGCGACTCGAAGATAGGCTCGATTTACGAAGGCACTTCGAATATGCAGCTTCAGACGATCGCGAAGTTGATCATGAAATGAATCAGACGCGGATGACCGCAGATTCATTTCAGTCCATCCGGGGACTAAATCTATGCCGCCCCGTAATTATTAATGAGGTAATTATTAATTTTGTAATGACATTTACCGAATTAATAATTACCTCATTAATAATTGCGGGGCAGATGAATACGAAGTTGTCGAGTCGGACCGGAATTTATCTTTTACACCCGCAACGAAAAGTGCGGCTGGTATATACGAGCAAGCAGGTTTGTTAAGGTAATATTTCCGATCGCAATGATTACTATTCGCCAAGCCACAGTCCGAGACGCAAAGATCCTTACTGATCTCGCGTACACGACGTTCTGGGATGCGTTCGCGCATCATCCGAAGAATGCACCGGAGGACCTCAATCACTACATGCGCCAGGCTTTCAATCTGAAACAGATCACCGCAGAGCTCGCCGACGAGAAGAACATTTTCCTGGTCGCCGAACTCGACGGCGAAGCAGCCGGCTACTCAAAGATCATCATCGACAATATCGAGTCCGGCATCACCGCCGCTCGGCCCGTCGAACTTTCGCGTCTCTACGCGCACCAAAAACATCTTGGCCAGGGCATTGGGCAATCCTTAATGGATGCCTGTTTCGAACGCGCAAGAGACGAAGGCCGCGACATAATGTGGCTGGGCGTTTGGGAGTACAACCCGCGAGCACAACGCTTTTACGAAAAGAACGGCTTCGAAGTGGTTGGCAAACATACCTTTCAACTGGGATCCGATCCGCAAACAGACTTGCTTATGCAGAGAGAGCTTTAGATCCGTGAATATCATTTCGGCTGCGGATAAACGCGGATGACTCGGATCAGTATTGGGTTTGTGATCCGCGTAATCTGCGTTTATCCGCGGCTAATTGTTCTGGCTGACTCGGCCCCTTAACGTTACGTCGTCCATCAATGCATATCGATGGTTCCTGCAAATTCGAATGTGAAATTCGCCGGGTCAGATTGCACGATGGTGAAATACGCAATTCCTGAGGCGTTCTCGAACCGTCGTGTACCGCCCGTAAAAGTGTAAGTACCGGCTGCCGTATTCGGACCAGTGAAAGCCCCGGCAAGGTCGCAATAAAGCTCGCTTCCGTCCGCCGCCCTGAATATGATCGAGCCTGTGACTGCTCCGGTAGCGGGGTTCAGCACGATCTGTTCTTGGCGGGTGAATCTTCCCAGACGCGTGGCCTCGCCTTCGCCAACGGAGGCTATTTCCAAACCGTTTTGCCCGGGTGTCATCGATGTGATCACGCCGCTGCCGTCGCCTTTCATCGGCACTGCTTTCGCCGCCGTCGCCTGCGTGATGCATGCGAGTAGTGCAAGGGCGCAAAGCCCACTGATAAGTCTTGTTTTCATTGTCTCCTTTTCCTTTTTTGTTTAATTGACCGCGTCTCGAAGGGTAATTCGTGAACGACTCCACCTTCTGCGACGAGCCCTGTTTTTGTCCTACTGTTTGTCCACGTGCACAGTTTTATCAGTAACTGGCGCGGGCTTTCTTTAGGTTCTTATGAAGTATCTGTGAAGAAGTTTTGAAAGGCGGACGCGATGCAACGAAAGTTTAGCCACCGAGCACCCTGAGGAGATTCGGCCTAATCCTGTGCAAGGGGCCAAATCAACATAATGCATGATTGGACTCGGTGTGCTCGGCGGCCGGATTTTCTTGCATCCAGCCCGACTATAGGCTATTGTTTCATGTGTGCGACACATCAAGAACCCGCCTAATCCGTTCGACAAGTATTCCGCCGAATACATAGGTGAGCCGCCGCCGACCAAGCTCGAGGTCTTCGAAGAGATCGCTACCAAGAAAATGATCACCAAGGCGTACGCGTCCGACTGGGAAGGCGGCTGGCGTTACACGGTGAACTGCTATCGCGGATGCGTTCACGGATGTACATACTGCTTCGCACGGCGGTATCACGAGTTTCTCGGGTACGGCGCGGGTACAGATTTCGAGACAAAGATCGTCGTCAAGCCAAATGCGCCTGCGGTACTTAGAGAAGAGCTCAAGAAAACGAAGCAGAAAATGCCGCACGTAGATTTCTCATTCGCGACAGATCCGTATCTGCCGCTAGAGGCGAGCTACGAACTTACGCGGAAATGTCTCATGGTCTGCGCCGATTTTGGTGTGCCGGTCGGTGTGATCACGAAGTCGCCGCTTGTTACGCGCGACATCGATGTGTTGAAGAAGCTGAACGTCTCGGTGTTCTTTTCGATGCCGTTTCTGACGAAGGAGAAATCCAATCCCTTCGAGCCGTACACTCCGGTGCCCGAGGCGCGTTTTCGTGCGATGGAAATGATCGCGAACGCGGGCATCCCGGTCGGGATCGGGATCGCTCCTGTAATTCCCGGCTACAACGAATCGGATATTCCCAAGCTTCTCGAACGCGCAAAGAATGCCGGAGCGACTCGGGCGTTTATGTCGATGCTCCATCTCGACAGTGACTCGATCGAGGAATACTTCGTGGCAAAGATGCACGAGCGGTTGTCGCCGACCGCCGTGACGAAGATCATCAATGCAATGAAGCGCGAACGCGGAGGCCAGCTCCAGCACCGAACATTTAAGGAACGCAGCACGGGAAGGACTGAGCAATGGGAAGTCACACGCAAGCTTTTCGACTTTCACGCAAAACGTCTCGGATTCCGCCAGCATGAAATGCCGGCCGAGGAGGAATCTTCAACCCCTGCACCAGCCCAACAGTCCCTATTCTGACCACCGACTCGATTCATTAACGGTTCTTGCCTCTGCGGACTCTGCGAGCTCTTCGTGAAAGAGTCTCACGCAGAGCTCGCAGAGTTCGCAAAGAAAAACCAGGCGCGTTCATGGGTGGCTCCGAGATTCTTGATATACTTAGTCCAACCAATCAAGGAGGCTCATCATGAAATTGAAATTTTCCGCCGCGCTAATCGCTCTTCTCGTAATTTTTTCCACCACCGCTCTCGCACAGAAAAATAACAAAACAGGCAAAGACCTGCAGGACGCCGTCGATCGCGTAAACAGCGCGTCGCAGGCAATGACCGAGATCATGGCGATGAAGGACAGATCGATCCCGCGCGATCTGCTCGATAAGGCAAAAGCGGTCGTAGTTTTTCCGGGCGCGATCAAAGGGGCGTTCATTATCGGCGGCCAGGGTGGTAAGGGTATCGCCGTACGCAGAATCGGTCGCGCCTGGAGCGCACCGGCGTTCTTCAACATGGCCGGCGGAAGTATCGGACTGCAGATCGGCGGTTCAAAGACCGACTACGTCATGTTGATTATGAACGACAAGGGCATGAAGGGATTGCTGGAAGATAAGTTCGAGCTCGGGGGCGAAGGAAGCGTCGCAGCCGGACCGGTCGGCCGCACTGCGGCTGCCTCGACGAACGCAACACTCGACGCCGAGATACTTACATATTCGCGAAGCAAAGGATTGTTCGCCGGAGTTTCGCTGAAAGGCGTTTCGATCAATTCAGACGGTGACCTGAACCAGGGGATATACCAGAAAAGGTCGAAGGAAATAATCGGCAATCCGGCGCTACCTGCATCAGCGGCACCGGCGGCATTGCGGAAATTTGGCCAGACGGTCGCGATGTACGCCCGCTAGATTTGCGGTCTGAGATCGGTTCGGGCACTTGGTGTGGCTCGTGTCCTTGAGTGTTTGGAATCTTCTGGCGAATTAGTGTGATTTCGCGTGGGTTCGTGGTTCCAGTTCTTCAGCAGTAGGAACTGAAAACCGATTGACGGCCGAAACACCTCCGGATTCCAAGCCTTCTTCTCCGTGTTTTCGGTGTGTTCCGTGGTCAAATGGTTCGCGACCTTTTCTAACCACAGAACACACGGAACGCACGGAAAAGAAAAGAACACGGAAGCCTCCAGTTATGACTGCGTGCGTTTCGTGGTTGGCGATGGAACCGGAGACCACGAAGCACACTAAAAATACACCAAGACCTTTTTAGTTATATGGATCGGATTTCAGTTTTTGAAGAAATGCTCGTGGCTGATCCGTCGAACACGATGGTTCTGTTCGGCCTCGCGAAAGAATACGAAAAACTCGGACAGCACGCGGATGTGATCCGTGTGCTTGAGGATTATTTGTCGAAGGCTGACGACGAAGGAAACGCTTACGGCACACTCGCCAATGCGTACGCAGTTGCAGGTGATCGTGAAAAAGCGATCGAAGCTTACAAGAAAGGGATCGATGTTTCGATGGCCCACGGCCATCCGTCGATGGCTAATGAGTACCGGATGACTCTGGATCTGGATTTTAGTGAGTGAGATTGCGACAAAAACTCATTACATTCTCTACGTTGCGGACCAGAGGCGTAGCACAGCATTCTACACCGAGGTCCTGGACACCGCGCCGACGCTCGATGTTCCGGGTATGTCCGAATTTTCGCTCAGTAATGGAGCAGTGCTCGGTCTAATGCCGATCACCGGAGCAGAAAAATTGCTGAACGTAACGATCGGCGAAACGGATGCTGCGCGGGCAGAGGTTTATATCGTTGTCGAATCTGCAGCAGAATTTCATGCCCGGGCTTTGCAAGCAGGGGCCCGGGAGCTGAGCCCTTTGTCTCCGCGGGATTGGGGCCATACTGCGGCATACAGTATGGATCCGGATAATTACGTTCTCGCTTTTGCTGAGATCACTTGACTGCCGGCGACGCGGTGCAGACCTGCACGATCGCCTTTTTTACCCTCACCGGCTTCTCCGGTTTTTCATCTACGACCGCAGCTTTGTTGATCGCATCGACAACCTCCATTCCTTTTATCACCCGACCGAAACCAGCGAACTTTCCATCGAGATATGAAGCGGTGGCGACGAGAATAAAAAAGTCAGTCGTCGCCTGGTTTGGTTCGTCGGGACGGGCCATTGAAACTACTCCGCGCTCGTGAAGGATCTTGTTTGGTTCGTCCGGTAATGTCCGACGGGCGCGTTCGCCGATCGCCCGCGACACTTTGCCGCCTTCGCGCGACCACATGTTTCCACCCTGAATTACGAAGCCCGGCACCACCCGGCTGAAACTCGTTCCGTCGAAAAGCCCGGTCGCAGTTAGATTCAAAAAACTGCGTACGGATTCAGGTGCTTGTTCCGGGTAAAGCTCGATCTTGATCAGGCCTGCTTCGGTGTCGAATGACACGCACTGTTTGACCATTGTCGCGACATCGGCTTTGTCGAACGGTTCGGCAGTTGCTACTGGAGTCGGGCTGGGCCGAGCGTTAACCTTCGGCGGTACAGGCCGCTGACCGCACACCGCAGATCCAGCCAGCAAAATTAATAATATTGTCCAGGTCCATCGCGGCATAACTCCTCAAGTTTTCCATAATTCCCGCACGAGGGAAAGTCTCCGAGCAAACTGAAAACTCAAAACTGAAAAGTTAGTTTTCAGTTTCCACTTTTCACCTTTCAGTTTGTCCGAAGCCGGTCCCTATTTTCGGTGAGTTCCGTGGTAAACTGCCGATGAAAGACAACTTTTTACCCGAAAGTAATTATGAAATTCACACGTTCTCTAGTCCTTGTTTTTCTTGCGACTTCTGTCTACGCCCAACGCCAACATCCGGCTAAGCCGACCGTGACTGGAGCACCGCTTACCTACGAGCAGTCAGCATACGATGTCCAGTCGTACGATGTCTCAATAAAAGTCGATGTCGGTGCGAAATCTATCACCGGTACAACCGTGATGAAGGCAAGGATCGTCATGCCGACGAATGTCATTATGCTCGACCTCGACACGCCTTATACGCTTGCCGAGAAGCTCCCGGGAACGCTTGGTGATTCGAGAACAAAAGACTACCGGCTTGTGCGAACGGAAGATAAGATCTGGGTGCACTTCGCCACAACAAAGCAGCCCGGAGAGGAATTTACTACCGTTATTCATTACGCCGGAGTACCGCGCGTCGCTCCGAATCCGCCGTGGGTTGGTGGATTCATGTGGAAGAAAACACCGGGTGGAGCCGATTGGGTCTCGATCGCGATGCAAAACGACGGAGCGGATCTGCTCTTTCCCGTGAAGGACCATCCGTCGGATAAGGCTTCGGAAGTCGCCATGCATATCACCGTTCCCGATCCATTGGTGGCAGCAGGGCCGGGAAAGTTTGTTGGCGTCAAGAAGCATTCGGACGGGACCTCCACCTACAGTTGGCGGATGACGAATCCGATACCGAATTACGAGATCCTCTTCAACGCCGCTCCGTACCGAGTGATAAAGGACACGGTGAAGAGCATTACCGGCGAGACGATCCCGATCGAGTTTTATATCTTGCCCGAGAGCTATGACAAAGGCGCGTGGCTGATCGAAGAGACGAAGAAGTACAACGCCTTTTTCGAGAAGTATCTCGGCCCGTTCCCGTGGCGTTCGCAGAAACTCGGCATCGTCGAGACACCGCATCTTGGAATGGAGCATGCGACGCTCATCGCTTATGGAAACGAGTTCAGGAAGACCGAGCACGGTTTCGATTCACTGATGCTTCATGAGTATGGGCACGAATGGTGGGCGAATCTCGTCACCGCTTCGGACTGGCGCGATTTTTGGATCCACGAAGGTTTTCAATCGTTCATGGACTCGCTCTATCTCGAGCATCTGGGAAAGAAAGACGCGTACTTCGAATCGATGAAGGGTCGTGCGAAGAACACCTTGAATATCCAGGCGGTCGCTCCGCGCGAAGCGACACCGGCATATCAGGTCTACCTGCTCGGACCTGACTACGTAAAATCCAACGGCGACATCTATGGCAAAGGCGCGGTCGTACTGCACACGCTTCGCTATCTGATAGGCGACGACGCGTTCTTCCGATCGTTGCGTCGTATGGCTTATCCGACGAAGGCGATGGAACGTTTGACCGACGGTCGTCAGACCCGGCTCGTAAACACCGATGACTTTCTCACGATCGCGGAAGCGGAATCGAAGATGGAGCTTGACTGGTTTTTCGAGCTTTACCTACGTCAGCCCAAACTTCCGAACCTGATAACGGAGACTTCGGGCAAGACGCTTAGACTTCGTTGGGATACGCCGAACAATTTGCCGTTCCCGATGCCGGTCGATGTTGTTGTCGATGGAAAGACGCAGCGGCTCGAAATGAAGGACGGCCGCGCGAGTGTCCCTTTCACAGGTACGAGGCCAGTTGTCGATCCGAATGGTTGGGTGTTGAAGGGGCAGTAAATTAGTGGCCCGTCGAAAAGCCCTTAAGAATATCGCGCACGGATTGTTAGGCACATTCGTAAGTCGAAATAACGATGTCGGGGGGTATTGGGGACTTGGGGTTTTGCGTCTGTTTGCTGAAAAAATCAGCTTATGGAGATAACGCTAGACTTGCTGGGTGACAGCACCAACGCTTTTCAAGGTTCACCAGTACAAGCATCGGAAGACACATATCGAGCGTGGTTTCAAAATGCTTTGTCGAAACAAGGAGTCGCAGATCGCAAACTTGCAAAAGCCGAAATCAATATTCGTTTCGCAACATTTGAAGAGTCCCAACGTAACTCTCGACACTCGGGGTCGGCCCTATCTATGTACTGTGACGATCGTCCTCGATACTGGGGATCTTCGGAGTACGAGAGCCGCCGACGAAAACTCCCCTCCTGGATAGGAGGGGTGCCGAGGCTTTGCGAGGCGGGGTGGTGGATCAGAAGAATCAGATTCTTGTTTTTCCACCACCCCGTCCGCCGAAGCGGCGTCCACCCCTCCTATCCAGGAGGGGAGTCTCCCGGTAGTTGGCGCCCACACTCGACTATTGCTAGATC
>JANMUW010000205.1:0-2235 GCA_031392105.1 Acidobacteriota bacterium
GGCTGACTGGGGGCATAAAACCGTACTGGACAGCTTTGGCACTAGGATCTTCGCAGGAACATTTAGTTGATCTTCTCGGAAATAAGATCGGCTTCAGCAGCCTGCCTGGCGTCCGCGGAGAAATGGATCTGTTCTCCAAGAGAAAAGGAAGCAGGGGCGGCATCCTGGACGGCAAGATTCTTCAAGATGCAAGCTTCACTCAGGCTTCGATGATCGATGCGCTGAAGTTGAAGCGTCCCGTCGTTCACATTGCCTCTCACTTTAGTTTTCGCGCCGGCGACGATGCGCGGTCATTTCTTTTGCTCGGTGATGGCACTCCGTTCACGCTTGCGGATATGAAAAAACAGAAAGACATGTTCGGAGGTGTCGAGCTCTTGACGCTATCCGCGTGCAATACCGCGGCGCAACAGGCGGATGCAAACGGACGCGAAGTAGACGCATTTTTTGAACTCGCACAACGACTTGGCGCTCAGTCAGTCCTGGCGACGCTTTGGCCGGTGGCGGATAATTCGACGCCATGGCTGATGCGAGAGTTTTACCATCTGAAGATCAACAAGAAACAGAATAAGGCCGAGGCTCTGCGAAACGCTCAGCTTGCGCTCTTAAACGGATCGGCAAAGGCTACTCGATCGGCGGCACGGTCATACGCGTCGGAGGTGACGATCGTCGGAGAAGAAAAGGGCAATGCGTCGACTGGCCAACAACCGTCAACGCGCGCAGATAGATTCGTGGTCGCGAAGAATGACGCGAAGCCTTTCGTCGCAGATCCGAAGCGCCCGTTCGCGCATCCGTTTTACTGGTCCCCGTTCGTGCTGATCGGGAACTGGAGATAGTGTGAGACGTTTCTACGCGGAATGACACATAAAACGGAGAGATCTGAAGACAGACGATCCCAAAGGGAGGGTAGATGATAAAGATAATAATTTTCATTCTCGTGGTGTTCGCGAGTTCGGCGTTTGGCCAGGGAGCTCATTACACTTATCCGTTCACGATTATATGTCCGGACGGAATAATAACCGAGGGTGGATCTGCTGCAATTACGACAGAGTTCGAATATGGAAACACCGGCGATAAATACAAGCCCACTTACAACTGGTCGGTCTCGGTGGGAACAATCACGTCGGGCCAGGGCACGCCAACGATAACAGTCGAGGTCGGAAGTCAGGACAACGGTTTGCTTACCGTTACGCTCGAACGGGATTTTGCCGAATCTCATTTTCCCGATGTCCAACGGTCGTCTAGCTGCTCGGTGGTAATAAGATCGCTTCCTCAACCGAACATGATCGACGAATTCCGTACGGGTAGTAACAATTGCGAAGACGGATTCGCGCGGCTCGATAGTTTCTTTACAGAGTTAAGTAATAATCCGGTTGATGAAGGATTGATAGTTATCTACGGTGACACTCGAGATCTGAAAGCGGGGGATCGTCGTGCGAAGCAACTCAGCAATCATTTCTCATTTCGAAAGTTCGACCGCAGCCGCGTGCGCTTCATCCGCGGCGAAGCAAAGGACAACGGAACGACACAATTCTGGTTGGTTCCTCCGGGCGCCAAACTGCCGGAGATCGCGGCAGAAACTGAACGCGCGGGGGAGGCAACTCGGCCCACGCAATCGTATCTCTACGCTGCTGAATACAGTGATGGGATCCCGGGATGTTCAGGCAATTTGTACGACCTGGCGGAATATGCAAAGGTGCTTCAGACTGATCCGACAAGCACAGGCCGGATAGTGATCGGCCAATCGTCGCAAACGCGTTATCAACGGAAGGTTCGTGAAACCGTCACTGAACTGACGCGGCAAGGCGTCACACGAACCCGCATCGTTACAGTTTATAAATATGTTCGCCCGAACCGTGCGCAGGAGATGACCGAGCTTTGGATCGTTCCGCCCAAACGCGGCGCACGTGTTAGCTGGATCGACACCAATGGCGTTGAACTGATACATCGATGTCCGGCGACGGTTCAGTCCTGGCTGCGGGCGTGCTGACAAGGAATGGAGATGAGGTGATAAACAGCCGCAGACATACACGATGCATCTTCACCGCTCTCATCTTCCTCCTCACCCTCTCGGCCACGATGCTCGCGCAAACAGCGCAGGAGAAAGCGGAAAGGGGCGAGGCGTTGTTCCACGAAGCTTCAGCGCTCTACAAACAAAATACTCCGGAGTCACTCGCCGCCGCGGCCGCCAAGTTTGGCGAAGCCCGCGTGATTTTCCAACAGCTTGGCGACAAGAAT
>JANMUW010000214.1:0-2125 GCA_031392105.1 Acidobacteriota bacterium
TACCAACGAGAAATATTTTGTTGAGATGCTTCGCTCCTGCCCAGGTTGGCTGCGGTTTACCGGCGGGAATGTCGGCGGCTCCGTACATCGCCGCATATCGGGAAATGAGGCCGCCCATCGAGTGAGCGACGACGTTGAACTTCAGGTTGGGCTTACCCAGACGGCGTTTGAGCGTTTCGATGCGTTGGATCAAAAGTCGAGCATTTTCGACATTGTCTCGCCGCCAATCGTAGGAAAATACGAAGAACGTATCGGTCGCGTCGGCTTTACTTGCGGTCGCCCACTTGGCCTCGCGATAGCCGCCCGTCGTTTGAAGGGCGTCGATCAGCTTTGCATATATCTCGATCTCTGGAAGTAGGCGAGACAGACGTACTTCACGTATGATGTCGCCCGCGATAAGATTATCCGAATTTCGAGACAGATTCGCCGACATTGGAAGCCGTATATCATCATCCTTTGCTCGCGTGGTTTTGAACCAGGCGGTCTTACCTGTGTTTCGATTGACCAGTTCGGAGCCTGTAATTCCGGGGATGACGATGATCGGATCCTTACCCGTCGTCGGCGCCGCTGCCGGAGTTTGCGGCAATGCAGTCTGTGCAAATGCAGCTAAACAAAGAATTAGCAGGCCGAATGAACTGCGGAGATAAATGCGCATACGGAGTTTTCGATGCACGAAAGGCCCATAGTATCACTATTTATCTTAGTTGAGGCGATCCGTTTGAGTCCGCGAAACTAGCCGATAGCGGATGCCTCGCCAGTTGATCGTGCGACTGAGAAGGGCGGCAAGGCAGTTCCAGAGGAATAGCGGCGGTGCGAGAAGCCAGAGTGTGAGTTGCGGAATCAACTGCTCGGAAGCTGTTGGGATCACAAGGCTTACGGCTTTCAGCCTGAGCCACGCTTTTCCGGTACTGAGTGCGGAAACGACGGCGAGAATGGCGATCGCAGACCAGACGAGCAGATCATTGGATCGCGAGAAAAGCACGATCAGGAGGGCCGACAGCATCACGCCGCAAAATAGGGCCGAGCCGAAAAACGACATCAGCCAGAGCGGGGTCGCGTAAACGCGCGTGATCTTTATTTGTCGCGTGGTGAATTCGAAAAGTTCGCCGAGCGTGCAGTTTTCAATCGAGGGGGTTAGTGCCTGGGGCACCAGTCGGATCTCGAGTCCGGCGTCCTTTACGGCTCGTGCAATGACGAAATCGTCGGATAGCGTTCCCTTGAGCTGGGCCGTTAAGTCCAATCTTCCCCACAGTTCACGGCGGATCGCCATCGAGCCGGCCCAACAGAAACTGCTTTTCGGACCGAGAGCAGATGCGATCGATGCGTTCCATGCGGAGCGGAGTTCGCTCGCGAAAGTTGGGGTTTTTGAGAGAAACCAGCGATAGCCGGTCGCGATCCCGACGCCTTCGTCGTTGAGCTGTGCGACGAGATATTTCAGCCATCTCTTCTGCGGCCGGGCGTCCGAATCGACGAAGACAAAGACCTCGGATCGCGGGTCGGCGTGTTTCGCGGCCTCACAGATGTTCTCGACCTTCTGGCTGCTTTCCGTTGATTTCGCGGCAACGGCCAATTTTACAGGATGCAGAGGATGGGAATTTGATGCCTCCGAAACATCGTGTGAATCCTGTTTATCCTGTTTGAATTTTCCTTCTTTGCCCAAGAAATCACCGATCACCGATACGGCCGGGTCGCTTCTATCGTCGACCACGAAAATCACCTCGTATTCCGGATAGTCGAGTTCGAGTAAGGCCGTCAGATTTTCGCGCAGTCCGTCGTCGAGGCCTTTGCATGGGGCGATAACGGTCGCGAACGGTGTGAAATCGGTATTTGGCTTGGCTATCCGATCTCGAAAAAATGCTAGATATGCTACACCGCCCAGGAATGATTTGAAGCTCAAATAGACGAGAATGGCGGAGAAGATGAGGAACAGGTAGGTCACCGGTGGAATTGTAACTCACGCCGGGAAATTCTTGGACTGGCGGCCAGAGGTGCTGAGTCGCCGCTAAGCGAACTGCGCACGCTGCACCCAGTTTCTTAACGTCAAATTTTCAGCAGCGCGGCTGCGGCCATACCCGCAAGAATACATTTTCGACTTCGCGGGTATGAAGGCCATATACCGTTCATC
>JANMUW010000235.1:0-3809 GCA_031392105.1 Acidobacteriota bacterium
CCGCCGCCGGTCTCAAGATCGTGCTGCAGGTCGGACATGCGTTTGATGGTCGCAGCATCGTCTTTGCCATCCGCCACTTCATGACAAACAGCCTCGTAATCGCGTATCGTCTGCATGATGCCGCTGCTCGACGCAAAGATCGTTTCGAGTACCGTGAGCTTGTCATCGAACGGCGGATTCTGCGAAAGATACGCGAGCGACTTCCCTTTTGCACGTGTGACGCGGCCGGTGTCCGGCTCTTCGAGACCGGCGATGATCCGTAGCAGTGTTGTCTTGCCCGATCCATTCGCACCGATTATCCCGATCTTGTCGCGGTCCTCGAGACCGAGCGTGACATTTTCGAACAACGGACGAAATCCGAAGTTCTTTGAGACATTTTCGAGCGAGAGAATATTCATGCTGATGAATTAACGTTAGCAGAATGATGCTCTAGTCGCTATTTGAAGTGTCGGAACCGCGGTTGTATGAGTTGCCTCCCGCTTCAGCCGGAGGTTCTGAAGCACAAAAAATCTGGCTTTAGCCGAAGTGTTTTGACGGTCGGAAGTTCTTGTTCACAAAGTTTGGCTAAAGCCGTTACGCCTGTGGCCGTACACCTCCGGCTGAAGCCGGAGGCAACTCATATTGGAGTTTTCCTTTTCGCGTCCTTTCGCGTATTCCGCGGGCAATGGATTCTTTGCTACATTTCTCGACGAAACTCCGGGAGTGGTAAGATTGGAATCCAGGTTACCCAGATAAATGCTCGCAATAATTAAAGTTTGGTTGGGCTCGTTTTTGATCGTGTGTGCGTTCGTGTGTTTGGTCAGCGCACAGCAGACTGGTCCGGTGATAGTCCAACCCGGAGCGCCGGGACAGCCGACGAAGGTACTTCCCGCGTCGACACGTGCGAAGCTCCCTCCGATATCGACAAAAGACATCGAGTTCATGCAGGGGATGATCCATCACCACGCACAGGCAGTCGAGATGGTCGATCTCATCGCAGGGCGAACGGAGAACAAGGAGCTTCGTCTGCTTGGAGATCGCATCAGCCATTCGCAATCCGACGAGATGAACTTCATGAAGCGCTGGCTCGAGGTTCGCGGAGAACCGATCGCGATGCCGATGAAAGGTATGGAGGACATGGATATGAAAGACATGGACATGTCGAGCCATCACCAGATGCTTATGCCCGGGATGCTGACGAAAAAACAGATGGCCGCGCTCAAGAAGGCCAACGGAGAGGAATTCGATCTTCTGTTTTTGAAAGGAATGATCCAGCACCACAACGGCGCTTTGATCATGGTAAAGGATCTGTACGATACACGCGGCGCGGGACAAGATGCTGAGCTTTTTACTTTCGCGACCGACGTTGATAGCGGGCAGCGTGCCGAGATCAAAATTATGGAAACCATGCTCGGGAAAAATCCGTAAGAAAACAATTATGAAAACAATCGCATCACGTCTTTTCGCCGCCTCCATTCTATTTTGCTCGATCATTGTGGCCAACGCCTGGGCCCAGGACCCGGTCGCGCCGAAACCGCTTCCCCCCGGAATGAAGGGCTCGGACGCGGGCGATCCTCGAGCCAAGCTCTCGGCCGGTCTGTATGACGCCGGCGAATTAGCGTTCGGACTAAGACATCTCACGCTCCTCAAAAAGCCGGACGCGTTCCAGCTCGGCACCGACAATGCGGATGATCCGAAGGTCAAAACGACGCTTGGCAGCATGGGGATGGGAGATACGTCGAAGATGCCGAAGCCCTTTCAGGTGATGATCGCCCAGCTCGCGTTTTCTAACTCGGACCTCGCGTTCCAGGGTAATCACCTGTTCATGGGAAATTTTTACGGGATGAATATCTACGACATCTCGGATCCCGCGAAGGCGACATTGTTGACCTCGATCGTGTGCCCGGGTGGACAGGGCGACCCGTCGGTTTACAAGAATCTGCTCTTTATGTCGGTCGAGATGGCGAACGGCCGTGTGGACTGCGGCACTCAGGGCTTCGCCGCCGAACCCGCCCCTGCGGCAGGGCAACAGCCGTCCGGTCTTCCCGCGGTGCAGAAAGATCGTTTTCGCGGCGTGAGGATCTTCGACATCAGCGACATCAAAAATCCGAAGCAGGTGGCGGCGATCCAAACCTGTCGCGGCTCGCATACGCATACGCTGCTCGTCGATCCGAAGGACAAGGACGACGTGTACGTGTACGTTTCCGGAACTTCCTTTGTGCGTCAGAGCGAAGAGCTGGCCGGATGCTCAGGCGGCACGCCGGATAAGGATCCGAATACGGCGTTGTTTCGCATCGATGTGATCAAGGTCCCGCTGGCCGCGCCGCAGGATTCCAAGATCGTCTCGAGCCCTCGAATTTTCGGTGACGCAAAGACGGGTGTGATCAACGCTCTTACCAACGGCGGTTCGCACGATGGTGACGGACGTCCGGTCGAAACCGATCAGTGCCACGACATCACGGTGTATCCGGAGATCGGCCTTGCGGCCGGTGCATGTTCGGGTAACGGCATTTTGCTTGATATCAGAGATCCGGCGAATCCGAAACGCGTCGATTCGGTGAACGATAAGAACTATGCATACTGGCACTCAGCTTCGTTCTCGAATGATGGGAAGAAGGTCGTGTTTACCGACGAATGGGGTGGCGGAATGAGTCCTAAATGCCGCACCACCGATCCGAACGTCTGGGGCGCCAATGCGCTCTTCAATCTCGATGGAAATAAACTGACGTTTGCCAATTATTACAAGCTGCCGGCTGCACAGAGCGAGACTGAGAATTGTGTTGCTCACAACGGTTCGTTGATCCCGGTTCCGGGCCGGGACATCAAGGCACAGGCATGGTACCAGGGCGGTATCTCGATCATGGACTTTACTGACACCGCGAAGCCGATCGAGATCGCGTACTTCGACCGCGGACCGATCGATTCGAAGATGGCCGGCATGGGCGGCTTTTGGTCGGCCTACTGGTACAACGGCCACATCTACGCGTCGGAAATGGCACGCGGTCTCGACGTATTTGAACTGACGCCGACGGACAATCTCTCCCAGAACGAGATCGACGCGGCGAAGACAGTTCGCATGGGCTCGCTGAATGTGCAGATGCAGGAGAGGATCGCCTGGCCGAGGACGTTGACGGTAGCGAAGGCTTACGTCGATCAACTCGAGCGATCTAAGAGTCTTACTAGTGTCGAGCTTACCGATCTGCGGCAGGCGATCGACAAAAATAACAAGAAGAAGCTCAAGAGCCTCGCGTCATCTTTGGAGAAGAACTCCGGAGCGGCGAAGAGTGCAGCGGATTCAGCGCGGATGACAGCGCTGATCGAGATCCTAAAAAAGCCGGATCGTGGATAGACCCAGGTATTTCATTTCTTCCGGTGCTTTCCGTGGTTCGGTCTGTTGTCCGATGGAACCGCGGAAACACATG
This sequence comes from Acidobacteriota bacterium, assembly GCA_031392105.1. GTDB lineage: Bacteria > Acidobacteriota > Blastocatellia > Pyrinomonadales > Pyrinomonadaceae > OLB17. The sequence continues at coordinate 3,402 of JANMUW010000235.1, forward strand.
GAGACACTGACCCACCTAACTCGGGACCTGACCCGCCGGGCCGAACGCGTTGAAAGTTGATGCTGGTTGCTGGATTTGTTTCGTGTCTTCCTTCGTGTGGTTAGTGTGATTCGTGGTTAAGGTTTTAGGAAGCAACCACGAAGCGCACGCAGTCTTCACAGGAGGCTTCCGTGTTTTTTTCTTTTCCGTGCGTTCGGTGTGTTCTGTGGTTAGAAAAGGTCGCGAAGCATTTGACCACGGAATACACCGAAAGCACGGAGAAGAAGGCTCGGAATCCGGTGGTGTTTCGGCCGTTAATCAACATACAAGCAACGAAGTCATCTCTGTATTTAAGCCTATGCTTGTTTCGTGTTCTCCTTCGTGTGATTTCGTGTGGGTTAGTGGTTTCGGGCCACCGGCTCACGACCT
>JANMUW010000322.1:0-2682 GCA_031392105.1 Acidobacteriota bacterium
AATTTTTTCAAGGCCCGCAGACAACTCCGCAACCTACCTTGCGAATGCGGACGGCTCAAACGAGATAGCTCTGCCTGTCCTGGGCAACACTGATTGGTCGGCAGACAGTAAGAAGATCGTTTATCAATCGAGCGTCGGCGAGAGCAAGAATTCCGAGCTATTTATTTACACGATCGACACCGGCAAGACCGAGAACGTAACAAATCATCCGGGTTTCGACGCCGATCCGAATTTCTCACCCGATAGCAGCCAAATCGTTTTCGTCACTACTCGCGACGGAAATGCCGAGATCTATCTGATGAACGCAGACGGCAGCAATGTGCGTCGATTGACGAATCACCAATCGTGGGACAGCCATCCGGTCTTTTCTCCGGACGGCACGACCATCGCCTTCAACGCAGACCGTGAGAACGAAAGTTCCGATGTATATTTAATGAATACGGAGGGCGGCGACCTTCGCAGTTTGCTTACCTGGAGATCCAACGAAACGGTAGAGCCCGGTTGTTGGTCGCCCGACGGAACAAAGATCGCATTCTACTCAGACCGCGAAGGCAACGACGATATCTATGTAACGAGCGCGGAGGTTTTCAAACCGCAGCTCGTTCTGGCTGATGAAGAGAGCGATCTTCAATATCCTTCTTACTCGGATGATGGAAAGCGGGTTGCGTTTCAAGCTTTGCTGCCGGATAGGAGCGGTGAGCTTCGTTCGTTCGATACGGAAAGTCAGCAGACGAGCGTCCTTGTGAAGACGGAAAACGCTGACATTCAACCCGTGATTTCGCCCGATGGCTCGCAGGTCGTATTCCAAAACAAGATCGGATCGAATACAGAGATCTGTTTGATTAATATGGACGGCACCGGGCTAAAGAACTTGACTCGAAACGCGGCCCGCGATATGTGCCCTTCATTCTCTCCTGACGGCAAAAGGATAGCGTTTACTACTAACCGCGATGGCAATACTGCCCAATTCCATCTTTACGCCATGAATGTTGACGGCACGGACCCTCAGCGCCTTTATCTCAAAGAAGGCCTCGTCTTTGGTTCTTCGTGGTCGCCTGATGGCCGGGAGATCACGTTTGTAAATGACGACCTCGGTACGGGGAATTTCGAGCTGTTCTCGGTCGCGCTCGACGATCCGTCGAATGGGAAACAGCTTACTAACCGGGCGCGGTCAGAGAGTTATCCCTCGGTCTCGCCGGACGGTAAAAAGGTTGCGTTTGCGAGTAATAGCGACGGCAACTGGGAGATCTACGTCATGAATCATGATGGCACCGGGCTACTGCGTCTGACACGAGACCCGGCCGATGATTGGACGCCGCAGTTTTCCAAAGACGGATCGAAAATAATCTTCAGCAGCAAACGCGGCGGAAAAGCTGCGATCTACGAAATTGAATTCACCGATTAGTCAGCGAGATAGCCGGAAGAGTCCTGTCATTTCGTGGACCTGGCCGCGCCTATTTCTTCGAGGACTTTCGGATCCTCAAGCGCGGAAAGATCACCGGGATCTTCGCCGAGATACGCCGAACGCAACACCCGCCGCATCACTTTGGCGTTTCGCGTTTTCGGGAGAGCCGAGACGAAATGGATTCGTGACGGCGCGAGGGGCTTGCCCATGTCGCGGGCGACAAGGGCCTTGAGTTCCGTCTCCAGTTCTTTTCTTTCTGTTTCTTCCGTGTTTTCCGTGGTTCCGCTTGTGTCGGAAAGATCAACCATGGAATGCACGGAAGACACGGAATCAGAAAGAGGTGCGGAGAGGACACAAAACGCAACCATCGCCGTACCCTTCGCTTCGTCCGGAACTCCGATGACAGCGGCTTCGGTGACTCGCGGATGTGCGACGAGGAGGCTTTCGACTTCGGCCGGGCCGACGCGTTTGCCCGCCACCTTTAAAGTGTCGTCGGATCGTCCGAGGATGAACCAGTGCCCGTCCTTATCGCGCATGGCCCAATCGCCATGTACCCAAATATTCTTGAATCGGCGCCAGTATGTGTCGAGATAGCGTTCTTTCTCTTGCCAGAATCCGCGGGCCATCCCGATCCACGGCTGCTTGATGACAAGCTCGCCGACCTGATTCGGACCGACGGGATTTCCTTCTTCATCGAGAATGTCGACATCCATTCCCGGACACGGTGCGGGGAATGAGCATGGCTTGATCGGCAGCAACGGATTTCCCATCAAGATACCGCCGGCGATCTCGGTGCCACCCGAATAGTTGATGATCGGGAGTTTCGAGTTTCCGACTTTTTCGAACAACCACCACCACGGCGCGGGATTCCATGGTTCGCCGGTGGATGCGAACATTCTAAGGCTACTTAGGTCGTGGCGTTGGTGAGGAGACTCCGAACTGCCCTCCTTACGAAGGAGGGGTGCCGACGCTTCGTCGGCGGGGTGGTTCTCTCGGCGTTGGCGTGTCGAATCCGGGTAGTCTGAAGCAGAGAGAACCACCCCGTCAGCCGAAGCGGCTGCCACCCCTCCTTCGGAAGGAGGGGAGTTTTTTGTTGATGCATCGTCGGCGGGGTTGTTCTCTTGAGCAGAGATTCTCGAGTCGTCGTGTTGCGAACGGGAGAGAACCACCCCGTCAGCCGAAGCGGCTGCCACCCCTCCTTCGGAAGGAGGGGAGCTTGTTTTGCTCTCCTCGTGCGCCGCCAACGCTCTCACTAATGTCGGCGAAATGCCAAGAAC
>JANMUW010000339.1:0-4891 GCA_031392105.1 Acidobacteriota bacterium
CCGCCGACTTCGTGTTGAAGTACATCATCAGGAAGATGATGAAGAGCGCAATCGGCACCACAATCAGCAGCTTTTCGGCGACGCGCTGCATGTTCTCGTACTGCCCGCTCCAAACCAGCGTGTAGCCGACCGGCAGTTGCACCTTCGCTTTGACGGCCTGCTTGGCATCATTCACATAGCCGCCGATGTCACGCCCACCCATATCCACGTAGACGTAGCCGCTCAGCCGCCCATTCTCATCGCGGATCATGCCGGGGCCGGAAAGCAGCTTGATGTCGGCCAACTGGCTCATGGGAATCTGCGCGCCGCTCATCGTTGGCACAAGCGTGCGGTTGAGCTGGTCAACCGAGCTGCGATAATCGCGCAGGTAACGCACGTTGACCGGGTAGCGTTCGCGCCCTTCGACCGTCGTCGTCACGCCCTCGCCGCCGACCGCCGACATCACCACCATGTTTACCTGGTCAATCGTCAGGCCGTAGCGCGCTAACTCTTCGCGTTTGAGATTGAAGTCGAGGAAGTAACCGCCCGCCGTGCGCTCGGCGAAAACGCTGGTCGTGCCCGGCACGTCTTTGAGCGCCATTTCAAGGTGTTGGCCGATCTCCTGAATCTTGGTGAGGTCGGGACCGAGCACCTTGATGCCGACGGGCGTGCGCACGCCGGTGGTGAGCATGTCCACACGCGCTTTGATCGGCATCGTCCACGCATTGACCACGCCGGGCAGTTGCACCTTCTCATTCAGCCCGCCGGGGCCGTAAATTAGTTCCTCTGTGCTTTGGTGATCCGGCCAACCCACTCGCAGAATTTTTTGCAACCATTCCGGCGCGCGGTCTGAATACCAACGCTTCACTTTCGGCCATTGATCCTTCGGCTTGAGCGAAACCACTGTCTCCATCATCGAGAACGGCGCGGGGTCGGTCGCCGTCTCAGCCCGCCCCGCCTTGCCGAAGACGCGGTCAACTTCGGGGAAGGCTTTGATGAGCTTGTCCTGTGTTTGCAGCAGCCGCTGCGCTTCGGTGATGGAGATGCCGGGCATCGTCGTCGGCATGTAAAGCAGCGCGCCCTCGTCGAGCGGCGGCATGAACTCAGAGCCGAGCCGCAGGTAGATCGGAATGGTGAGCAGCACGACCAGCACTGCTCCAATCACTATTGCCCAGCGGAACCGCAGCACGAACTCGACGACCGGCTGATAGAGCCAGTGCAGGAAGCGGCTCAAGGGGTGTTTCTCTTCAGGATGGATTTTGCCGACGATGATTTTGTTGGCGAGCCAGCACAGCCAACGGGGGCGGAAGTCGAACTGCTGCGGACGAATGAACAGAATGATCAGGGCCGGAACCAGCGTGACGGACAGCACGGCGGCGAGCGCGATGGCGGAGATTTTGGTGAAGGCGAGCGGTTTGAAAAGCTTCCCTTCCTGCGCTTCGAGCGCAAAGATCGGCGTGAAGGCGATGGCGATCACCAGCAGTGAATAGAAGCACGGCGGGCCGACCTCTTTGGCCGCGCTGATGACCACGTCCCTGAAGTCGCCCGGCGAGCCTTGCGCCAGCCATGCTTCCAACTTCTTGTGCGTCTGCTCGACGGTCACAATAGACGAATCTAACATCGAGCCGATGGCAATCGCGATGCCGCCGAGCGACATGATGTTGGCCGTGATGTCCATCCCCAGCATTGGAATGAAAGAGAGAATGACGGCGATTGTGATCGTTACAATCGGGATGGCCGCGCTCGTCAGATGCCAGAGGAAGATGATGATGACCAGGCTGACGACGATCAGTTCCTCGATCAGCGATTCCGACACCGTGGCAATCGCGCCCTCGATCAACTCGCCCCGGTCGTAGGTGGTCACGACTTTCACGCCTTCAGGCAGTGACGGCTCGATCTCGACCAGCTTCGCTCTTACTTTTTCGATCACCCTCATCGCATTTTCGCCGGAACGCATAATGACAATTCCGCCGACCGTCTCGCCCTGCCCGTCGAGTTCCGCAATGCCGCGCCGCAGATCGGGGCCGAGCGTCACCGTGCCGAGATGCCTGACGAGTACCGGCGTACCGCTTTCATTCGTGGCGACAACGATGTTCTCGACATCATCGGTCGAGCGAATGTAGCCGCGTCCGCGCACCATGTACTCGCGCCCGGTGAATTCCACCAAACGGCCACCCACATCGTTGTTGCCCGCTCTGACCGCTTCGACGACTTTATCGAGCGGAATTTTGTACGACGACAATTTGTTGGGATCGAGATTGACCTGATACTGCCGCACGAACCCACCAATGGGCGCGACCTCTGCCACGCCCGGCAGTGATTGCAGTTCGTACCTCAATCGCCAGTCCTGCAGCGAACGCAATTCCGCCAGATTGTGTTTGCCCGTCTTGTCTACCAGCGCGTATTGAAAAACCCAGCCCACGGCGGTCTCATCCCGCCCCAGTTCGACGCTTACCCCTTGCGGCAGTTTTGGCGTGATGTTGCTTAGGTATTCGAGCGTGCGCGAGCGCGCCCAGTAGATGTCTGTGCCGTCCTCAAAAATGATGTAGACGTAGGAAAAGCCGAAGTCGGAAAAGCCGCGAATGTCTTTCACCTTCGGCACGCCCAGCAGCGAGGAGATGATCGGGTAGGTCACCTGATCTTCCATGATGTCCGGGCTGCGATCCCAGCGCGAGTAGATGATGACCTGCGTGTCGGAAATGTCGGGGATGGCGTCGAGCTTGATATTCTTCATTGACCACAGCCCGACCAGCGTCGCCATCCCGATGAAGAGCAGGACGATGAATTTGTTGAGCGCACAGAATTCAATCAGTTTGCCGATCATCGCCTCACTCCTGCCTCTTCGGCTGATGCTGCGAGTGGTCTTCAGGTTTGGGTGGCAATGCTGGTTTGCCTGCCGGAGGGGCTTTGCTCTCACCGTGACTCATTCCAGGCATGCCCATTCCGCCCGCCGCCGATTTTAATTTGCTCTCGGAATCAATCAGGAAGTTGGCCGAGGTTACGATGCGCTCGCCTGCTTTCAGCCCGCCGAGTACGATGAATTCGTGATCCACTTTCGCGCCCAGTTGCACCTTGCGCGGCTCGAAGTAACCATCGTCATGCCCAACAAAAACCAGTTGCTCTGCGCCTGAATCCATCACTGCCTCCTGCGGCACGACGAGGCGTTTGCCATAACTGATCCCTATTTCTATGTTGGCGAACATGTCAGGCTTGAGCGCAAACCCGGGATTGGCAAGCTCAATACGCACCTTGAGCGTGCGTGTCGTGTTGTCGAGTTGCGGTGAGATGTAAGTGACTTTGCCTTTGTAGCTCCGGCCCGAAAAATAAGCGAGCGTAACAACGGCGGGTTGCCCGACTTTAATTTCAGACGCTTCGTATTCGTAGATGTCGGCGATCACCCAGACCGTGGAGAGGTCGGCAATCGTGTAGAGTTCTGTGTCAGGCGTTACGCGCTGTTTTGTGAAGGCATTACGCGCAAGTACGAAGCCATCTGTGGGAGCATAGATCGTGAGAGCCTTGCCTGGCTTCCCGCTTTTCTCCAACTCGCTGATTTGTTCTTCGGTGATGTCCCACAACTCAAGCCGCTTACGCGCCGCCTGATAAAGTGACTCAGAAGCGTTGACGGCTTCACGGAATGGACTGGCTGAAAGTTCATCGCGCCCGCGCCGGGCCAGCAGAAATTCCTGCTGCGTTTGTAGTAACTCTGGGCTGTAGAGGCTGATGAGCGGCTGTCCGCGCTTGACCTGTTTCCCGGTGAAGTCCACGTACACTTTCTCAATCCAACCTTCGTTCTTAGTATGCACATGCGTGATCTTCGTTTCGTCATAGGTCAAACGGCCAACGGTGCGAAGTGTTTTGGAGACTGACTGGTAACGCACTTCACCGTATTGCACACCAATCAACTGTTGTTTTTCGGGGCTGATTTGAATAGAGCCTTCAGGCAGGTCTGCTTCGACCGCGATGGTTTCTTCTGCATAAACTGGCACCAGATCCATGCCGCAGTCGGGCGCTTTGCCGGGCTTGTCGGATTTGTAAGCGGGGTGCATCGGATCAACCCAGTACTGCACCTTCTTCTCGGCGGTCTGTGCGGTAGTGTCTTTTGAGATGAGTCTGAGCAAGCGCGTTCGATACGCATAGCCCGCGCCTGCCAACCCGATGATCAGGAGTACTACAACCCAACGAAATATTGGTCGTTTCTTTGCTAGATGGATGGCTGCGGTATCACCTGATTTCTCCGTCATTATTGGAAGCTTTTCAGCCTCCGCGTCAACGGGAATTTCTTCCTGTTCAGGTCCGTCCATCAGGGTGCTTGGACTGGTTTCTTTTTCTTCTGGTTGTCCGTCTGTGACAAGCATAATCTAGCCTCTTTCTTCTCACTGAAGATGGCTGGCGCTGATTTCATTGAAACCAGCGCCAGGATAAAGTGGCTTATTTCCCTTCCATCTCCTTCGCTCGCATCATGTGGAACCTCGCCATCTCTTCGGCTTCACGTGCGAGAGCTTCCGCGGCCTTGCTGTACTTCTCACAGTGAATGCGCATCTTTTTGATGTAGCCGCTCTCTCCCGTGTCTTTCGGATTTCGGGCGACCGTCTTGCTGTAATCGGTCAGCATCTTCCGGTGCGCTCCGGCCTCCTTGCGATATTCATCTGCCTTCTTCTGATACTGTTCACTACGCGCTCTGTGTTCCTGCGCGGTGTGCGCAGCCTTCATTTCTTGACCGTGATCCTGATGATCCTGCGCGACCGCTAGGAAGCTCAAAGTCCCGATGGTCAGTATTAGAAACGCGAGTTTGAAGATGGTTTTGTGAATCATTGTGATGTTGTTATTCATATTTCTCCTTATTGAAACAAGTTGTTAGTTTCCCTTGCGGGTTTTATTTTCAGTGCTTGGTTAATGAATATTTTCGTGTGCG